>NZ_JBFBAD010000068.1:0-59405 GCF_040682075.1 Actinoplanes sp. NPDC051411
ACGGATCGGGACCGGTCCCGCCGTACAAGGGTCTGTCCCGTGGATCACGCGGGAGCGAGGCGAGGTCCAGGTGGTGGCTGACGTCGGGCGAGACGCGCCCTCATCCCGGGTTTGGATGTGGGCGTGGCTCGGCCGCCGTCAGGCGCCGGCTGGGCCACGCCGTAGCCCCTCGTGATCCACGGGACAGACCCTTGGCGAGGTCCGTGCCTCTCCGGGCCGTTGCGCCCCTTTCGCGTTGGTCGGTACGCAAGGCCGTCGGCTTCCGCCGACGAGACGATGATCTTCCGTCGTCGACGCGCCTACCGTCGGTTACCCGACGAGCGGAGGGACCGGCGGAATGTCTCAGACCGTGGTGCGACCGTGGCGTTGTCGTTGCAGCAAGATCCGCTACCGGACCGAGGAGGACGCCCGGGCGGTCGCCGAGCGGCACCCCGAGGTCTACGGCACCGGATTCCACCTATACAAGTGCCCGGGCGCGAGTCCGTGGCACATCGCGACCCGCGGCTTCCACCCGCGGGCCCTCAAGTCCCGCGGCCGCATCCTCGCCTACCACATGTCGGCCCGGCGGATCGTCGACGTCAACTGGGTGATCGAGCACGAGCTGAGGCTGGTGCCGAACACGCCGGCCTGGCGGTCGGCCCACCGGCTGGTCGACGACTACGTCGCCTGGGGGCTGGTGCGGCCGGTCGCGCGCCCGGGGACGCGGACGGTCGAGGTCGCCGACGAGAACGGGTTGCTCCGGGTCATCCAGATCGGGTGGGAGCAGTATCGGGCTGATCGGGAACTGTTGACCGGATGACGGCCCGGAGATGCGTCAGCAGGGCCGCGGTGCCGGGCGGGTCGGGCGGCTCCCCCAGCACGGCCACCGCGACGCGCCGGCTGCTTCTGGGCACCGGGACGACGCGTACGCGGTCGTCGCGATGCGCTGAAAGCGCGAGCCCCGGCAGGGTCGTCACACCCAGCCCAGCCGCGACCAGGGACTGAACGGCCACGTAGTCGTCGGTCGTGAACCGGATGTCCGGCGTGAACCCGGCATCTCCGCAGACCCGCAGCAGTTCGCCCCGGCACCGCTCGCACCCCGCGATCCACGGCCGGTCGCGGTGGTCGCCCAGCCGGTCCCCGTCCACGCCGGCCGGCACGACCAGATAGGTCGGCTCGTCCAGCAACACCTCGTGCCGCAACCCGTCCAGGTCGGTGACATCGGGATAGCCGAACACCAGCGCCGCTTCGACGGAACCGCTGCGCAGCAGCCGGATCGCCTCGGGCGGCTCGGCCTCGGTGAAGCGCAGGTCGACATCCGGATAGGCGGCCGCGAAGGAGGCGGCCGCCCGCGGCACGAACGTGCCGAGCGCCGACGGGAACGCCGCCAGCCGCACCCGCCCGGCCCGCAGCCCGGTATAGGTCGCGAGCTCCTCGGAGGCCGCGGCGAGCCGGCCCAGGATCTCCTCGGCCCGCTCGGCCAGCAGGCGGCCCGCCTCGGTCAGCCGGATCCCGCGGCCCACCCGCTGGATCAGCCGGCTGCCGGTCTCGGCCTCGAGCCGGGCCAGATGGTGGCTGACCGACGGTTGCGCGTAGTGCAGCTCGCGGGCGGCCGCGGTCACCGACCCGGTCCGGGCGACCGCGACCAGGACGGTCAGGCGGGTCACGTCAAGCATCGACCCAGCCTATGGTTTCCCTCGAAAACCGCCATTAGACCTATGGGTCGGCGCGACCCGACGATGAGGGCATGGAGTTCACCTACGCCGACGTCCGCGCG
Organism: Actinoplanes sp. NPDC051411; assembly: GCF_040682075.1. Taxonomy (NCBI): domain Bacteria; kingdom Bacillati; phylum Actinomycetota; class Actinomycetes; order Micromonosporales; family Micromonosporaceae; genus Actinoplanes; species Actinoplanes sp. NPDC051411. The sequence goes on from NZ_JBFBAD010000068.1 coordinate 1,757, forward strand.
GCCCAGCCGATCGTCGAACGCCACCTGCCGCCCACACCCCTCTGGTCGTACCCGGTGCTCGACCGCGCAGTCGGAGCGAACGTGCTGGTCAAGCACGAGAATACGCAGCCCGTCGGCGCGTTCAAGGTGCGCGGCGGCCTCACCCTGCTGGACAGCCTTCCGCCCGGCCGCGGCACGATCACCTACTCGACCGGGAACCACGCGCTGTCGATGGCGTACGCCAGCAGCCGCGCCGGCGTCCCGTGCACGGTCGTGATGCCGGCGGCCGCCAACCCGGCGAAGGCCGACGCCGTCCGCGCGTGGGGCGCCGAGGTGGTGCTGACCGGCGCCGACCTGGGAGCGGCCCAGGCCTACGCCGAGCGGGCGGCCGCCGAGACGGGCGCGCTCCTGGTCAGCCCCGGCGACACCCCCGCGCTGCTGGCCGGTGTGGGCACCCTCTACCAGGAGCTCTTCACGGCGGCCCCCGACCTGGACGCGGTCGTCGTCCCGGTCGGCAGCGGCACCGGCGCGGCCGCGGCCATCGTGGTCGCGCGCGAGCTGGCCCCGCGCTGCGCCGTAATCGCCGTGCAGTCGACCGCGTCGCGCGCCGCCTACGACTCCTGGGCCACCGGCCAGCTGGTCGAACGCCCCAACCGGACCCGAGTCGACGGCCTGGCGACGGGCCGCGGCTTCGCCCTGCCCCAGCGGCTCATGGGCGGCGGCCTGAAAGACTTCGTGCTGGTCACCGACGAGCAGATCGCCGGGGCCCAGCGCCTGCTCGCGACCCACGCGCACACTCTGGCCGAGGGCGCCGGGGCGGCCGCCCTGGCCGCCGTGACCACCCGCCCCGACCTGTTCCAGGGCCGCCGGGTGGCCATCGTGTGCACCGGCGGCAACGCGAGCAAGGCCGAACTGGCCGAACTGGTTCAGTAGGTCGCGCGGCCGCCACTGATGTCGTAGACCGCGCCGGTGGAGAAGCTGACCTTGTCCGACACCAGCCAGGCGATCAGCTCGGCGACCTCCTCCGGGCGTCCCACCCGCTTCATCGGGATCAGGCTGGTGATGTGGGCCAGCGCCTCCGGGCCGGTGTCCGCGTTCATCGGGGTCTCGATGACGGCCGGGGCGATCGCGTTGACCAGCACACCGCTGGTGGCCAGCTCCTTGCCGAGCGACTTGGTCAGAGCGATGACCGCGGCTTTGGAGGCCGAATAGGGCGACATGTTCGGGTTGCCGTCCTTGCCGGCCATGCTGGCGATGTTGACGACGCGCCCCCAGCCACGGTCGCGCATGCCGGGCACGAAGGCGTGACAGGTGTTGAAGGTGCCGTGGACGTTGACCGCGAAGGTCCGGTCCCAGCCGGCGCGGTCGATCTCCCACAGCGGCGCGTTCGGTCCGACGACGCCGGCCGAGTTGATCAGGATGTCGACGGGGCCGATATCGCCGGCGGCCGCGTGGACGGCCGCGGTGTCGCTGACGTCGACGCGCAGGTCGGAGCCGTCGGCGAGGTCCAGAACGACGACCTTGACTCCGTCGGCGGTGAGGCGGGCGGCGGCCGCGGCGCCGAGGCCGCTGCAGCCGCCGGTGATGACGGCGGTGCGACTGCTGCTCATGGGAACCTCTCCGTCCTTACGCGCGATGCTGTCGCCGCGCTGCGGTAACCGCCGGCCATGCTCGACGGCCACGTCGGGCGTTGTGCACAGGGTCAGCGGGAGCAGCCGTCGGCGACCGGGGGCAGCGGGGCCGGGAGGCCGATCGTCGGGAGGCCCAGGGAGACGCCCTGGAGCTTGGGCAGGCGGCCGGCCTCGAACGCGTCGCCGGCGCGGGTGCGGCGGTGCGACAGTGGGGCGCCGTCGGCGTTGAGGTGGTGGGGCGCGGCGTACGTCACCACGGTCTCGACGACGTCGCCGGGACGCGGAGTGGTGTCACCGGTCGCGAAGTGGACCAGGCGGCCGTCGCGGGCCCGGCCGCTCATCCGGCCCGTACGCTGGTCTTTTCGGCCCTCGCCGACCGCGACCAGCACCTCGACCTTTTCCCCGACCAGCTTCTTGTTCTCCGCCCAGGTGAGCTCTTCGAGCAGGGCGATGAGCCGCTCGTAGCGCTCCTGGACGACCGCCTTGGGCACCTGCTCCTCCATCGTCGCGGCCGGCGTGCCGGGGCGCTTGGAGTATTGGAAGGTGAAGGCGCTCGAGAAGCGGGCCCGCCGGACCACCTCGAGGGTCTGCTCGAAGTCTTCCTCGGTCTCGCCGGGGAAGCCGACGATGATGTCGGTCGTGATCGCGGCGTCGGGCATCGCGGCCCGGACCTTGTCGATGATGCCCAGGTATTTTTCCTGGCGGTAGCTGCGGCGCATCGCCTTGAGCACCCGGTCGGAGCCGGACTGCAGCGGCATGTGCAGCGAGTGGCAGACGTTCGGCGTCTCGGCCATCGCGGCGATCACGTCGTCGGTGAAGTCTTTCGGGTGGGGGCTGGTGAAGCGGACCCGCTCCAGACCCTCGATGTCGCCGGTCGCGCGCAGCAGTTTGCCGAAGGCGAGCCGGTCACCGAACTCCACGCCGTACGAGTTGACGTTCTGCCCGAGCAGGGTGACCTCGGACACGCCCTCGGCGACCAGCGCGCGCACCTCGGCCAGGATCTCGCCCGGCCGGCGGTCCTTCTCCTTGCCACGTAGCGACGGCACGATGCAGAAGGTGCAGGTGTTGTTGCAGCCGACCGAGATCGAGACCCAGCCGGCGTAGGTCGACTCGCGCTTGGTCGGCAGGGTCGACGGGAAGACCTCGAGCGACTCGAGGATCTCGACCTCGGCCTCCTCGTTGTGCCGGGCCCGGTCGAGCAGCGCCGGCAGCGAGCCGATGTTGTGGGTGCCGAAGACGACGTCGACCCACGGCGCCTTCCTGACGATGTCGCCGCGGTCCTTCTGGGCCAGGCAGCCGCCGACCGCGATCTGCATGTCCGGGTTTTTCACCTTGGCCGGGCGCAGGTGGCCGAGATTGCCGTAGAGGCGGTTGTCGGCGTTCTCCCGCACCGCGCAGGTGTTGAACACCACGACGTCGGCCGCCTCGGGATCGGCGGCCCGCACGTAGCCGGCGTCTTCCATCAGGCCGGAGATGCGCTCGCTGTCGTGCACGTTCATCTGGCAGCCGTAGGTGCGCACGTCATAGGTGCGCGGGCCGGGGTTTGCGGCTCTGGCCGAGGTCTCGGTAGTCATGGCAATTGACCAGGGTACTGCTACGCGGCGGCGGGGCGCTCGGGCGCGGGGGTCGGTTTGAACCGCGAACGGCCACACCCCGGGGCCACGGCGCAGGCGGGATCGCTCCCGGTGCACGGGCGTACGTGACGGCGCTCCGGACCGTCGTCGGATTCGACCTCGTCGACGTGCACCGGGCGCAGGGTGCCGTCGGGCTCGGCCACGACGTACCGGGAAGGGTTGAGCGTGTCGTCGGGCAGCAGGACCGCGGCACCCAGCCGGACCGCGACGGCGCTCGCGGCCGTCGTCTCGGCGATGCCGGACGGAGCGAGATAGACGTCGATGAGCGTCGGGAAGTCGCCGTCCACGAAATAGACGTCGGAGAGCACATCGCCGTCGCCGCCGAGAGCCACCACCGACCGCCCCAGGGCGCCGGCCAGCGCGCCCCGGCACCGATCGGCATCGATGTGTCCGGCAACCGACCAGTTCCAGAGGCCGTCTGTCAGATCCCCGTCTGCCATACCGAACATGGTGGACACTGCCCTCGCTCCGAGCTCGCTAAGTTACCGCCTCGTGACCATTCTGGCCGGAAAACGGTTGTACAGCGCCCCTAGAGTGACCACATCCGAGTGAAGGTGGTCCCGTCTGTGTCTCTCATCGTCCTCGAGAAGGTTCACAAGTGGTTCGGCCCACTGCACGTGCTTGACGACGTGAATCTCTCCGTCGCCAAGGGTGAGGTCGTGGTCGTGATCGGACCGTCGGGGTCCGGCAAGTCGACGCTGTGCCGCGTGATCAACCGGCTCGAGCCGATCAAGTCGGGCACCGTCACGTTCGACGGCCACCCGCTGCCCGAGGAGGGCCGGGCGCTGGCCCGGCTGCGCAGCGAGGTCGGCATGGTGTTCCAGTCGTTCAACCTGTTCGCGCACAAGACGATCCTGCAGAACGTCATGCTCGGCCCGGTCAAGGTGCGGCGGGAGAAGACGGCCGCGGTCCACGACCGCGCGATGTCACTGCTCGAGCGGGTGGGCATCGCCGATCAGGCCGACAAATATCCGGCCCAGCTCTCCGGCGGCCAGCAGCAGCGGGTGGCGATCGCCCGCGCGCTGGCGATGCAGCCCAAGGCGCTGCTGTTCGACGAGCCGACCAGCGCCCTCGACCCGGAGATGGTCGGCGAGGTGCTCGACGTGATGACGTCGCTGGCCCGTGACGGCATGACGATGGTCGTCGTCACCCACGAGATGGGCTTCGCACGGCACGCGGCCGACCGGGTCGTGTTCATGGCCGACGGCCAGCTGGTCGAGGAGGCCACCCCCGAGGAGTTCTTCGCCAGTCCGAAGAGCGAGCGCGCCCGCGACTTCCTGTCGAAGATCCTCACCCATTGACGTCCGGAATATTTTTTTTCGATCTTGCTTCGAGGAGCATCTAGATGAAACTCAACCGGATGAGCGCTGCGCTCGGCGCACTGACGCTGGCCCTGGCCGTGGGGGCCTGTGGCAGCAAAGACGACGACGCGGCCAGCAGCGGCAGCGGCAGCAAGTCGTTCGCCGCCGGCAGCACCATGGAGAAGCTCAACAAGGCCCAGTCGATCAAGGTGGGCACCAAGTTCGACCAGCCCGGCTTCGGCCAGAAGGGCCTCTCCGGCAAGCCGGAGGGCTTCGACGTCGAGGTGGCCAAGCTCATCGTCAAGGAGCTCGGCATCCCGGAAGACAAGATTCAGTACGTCGAGACGCCGTCGAAGATCCGCGAGGACGCGATCGTCAACGGGCAGGCCGACATGGTGGTGGCGACGTACACGATCAACGACAAGCGCAAGGAGCGCGTCGCCTTCGCCGGGCCCTACTACGAGGCCGGCCAGAACATCATGGTCAAGAAGGACGACACGTCGATCACCGGGCCCGACTCGTTCAAGGACGGCACCAAGAAGGTCTGCTCGGTCACCGGCTCGACGCCGGCCGAAGAGATCAAGAAGCACGTCAAGGACGTCGCGACCCAGGTGGTGCTCTTCGACACCTATGACAAGTGCCGCGACGCCCTCAAGGGCGGTCAGGTCAACGCGGTCACGACCGACAACGTGATCCTGCTCGGCTACATCTCCAAGGATCAGGACTCGTTCAAGCTCGCCGGTGACAACTTCACCAAGGAGCCGTACGGCATCGGGGTCAAGAAGGACGACACCGCGTTCCGTAACTTCATCAACGACGTCCTCGAGAAGTCCTACCAGGACGGCAGCTGGAAGAAGGCGTGGGACGACACCGCCGGCAAGTTCGGTGCCCAGCTGGGCAACGCCCCGACCGTCAACCGTTACTGACACCGCGTAGGAAAGAAGCCCGCCAGTGAGTGTGCTCATCGACAAGTTCGACGTCTTCGCGGGCGGCTTCTGGTTGACGCTGCAGATCTGTGTTCTCGCCGCGATCGGCGCCCTGATCCTGGGCGCCGTCGTGGCGGTCCTGCGGATCTCGCCGGTGCCGCCGCTTCGGGCGGTCGGCACCGGCTACGTCACCGTGTTCCGCAACATGCCGCTGACCGTGGTGATGTTCTTCGCCGCGTTCGGGCTGCCGGCGCTGGGCTCGAACGCCAGTTTCCTCCGCATCCCGGTGATCGATTCGCTGTTCAGACGGCTCGGCACGGATCTGCCGTACTTCCGCTTCGCGCTGATCGCCCTGGTGCTCTACACCTCGGCGTTCGTCTGCGAGGCGCTGCGGTCGGGAGTCAACGCGGTGCCGCCGGGCCAGGCCGAGGCGGCCCGGTCGCTCGGGCTGACCTTCGGTCAGAACCTGAGGTACGTCGTGCTTCCGCAGTCGTGGAAGGCCTCGATCGTGCCGCTCGGCTCGGTCATCATCGCCATGATCAAGAACTCGGCGCTGATCGGCTTCTTCGGCGTCGTCGGTGACCTGTCCCAGACCGCCGACCAGCTGACCTCGGCCGAGGGCTACGCGTTCGTCCCGGTCGCCATCGGCATCTCGATCGGATACCTGATCATGACAATTCCCCTCGGCGCCCTCCTCGACCGGATCGAGCGGCGGCAGGCGGTGGCGAGCCGATGAGCGTGCTCTACGACACACCCGGGCCGCGGCAGCGCCGCCTCACCGTGATCGTCAGCGTGGTCGCCGCGGTGCTGGTGCTGGCCGGGCTCTACTTCCTGGTCTATCGCCCGCTGGACAGCAAAGGCCAGTTCTCGGCCGACCTGTGGGGCCCGCTGCTCGACCCGGGCAACGAAAACTTCTCCCAGGTCTGGGAGCGGCTCGGCGTCGGCATCCGCAACACGCTGCGCGCGGCGGCCCTGGCCATCGTCGCGTCGCTGCTCGTCGGCACCCTGCTGGCCGTCCTGCGGATCCAGCTCAAAAAACTCGCCCGGCGCCGGTTCACCGGATACGCCACCCCGGTGACCTACCTGCTCCGCGGGCTCAGCGCCGTGCTGTCGGCGGTCACCCGGGCCTGCGTCGAGGTCTTCCGCGGCCTGCCCGTCGTGATCACGATCTTCTTCGTCTCCCGGGGGCTCCCCGAGTTCGGCCTCAGATGGCCGACCGTGTGGTACCTGGTGCTCGGCCTCACGATCTACAACTCCGTGGTCATCGCCGAGATCCTCCGCTCCGGCATGGAAGGCCTGCCGTACGGCCAGGCCGAGGCGGCGTCCGCGATCGGTCTCTCCCCGCTGCAGACGACCCGGATGATCCTGCTGCCCCAGGCCTACCGCATCATGCTGCCGGCGCTGATCAGCCAGCTGGTCGTCGTGCTCAAGGACACGTCGCTCGGCTTCATCGTCAGCTACGAGGAGACCCTCAACATCGGCAAGCAGATCATCGGTGTGCTGGACAACCCGATCCAGGTCTACACGGTGATCGCGGTGCTGTTCATCACGGTGAACTACTCGCTGTCGAAGCTCGCCCAATACATTCAGCGACGGCTGGCGCGCGGGCCCAAGACACGGACGGTAGCCAAGGGCGTGGCACCCGACGCGGCGGTCGCGCCCGAGGGCTCGGTCGCGGCGTAGACCGGCCGGGGCGTACGGGAAGGCAGGCCGCCACCGAGGCGGCCGGCTGGATCAACGCGGTTTGCCGGGCCGCCCTCGATCAGAGCGGCTCTGCCGGGCCGGCCTCGATCAGAGCGGTTTTGCCGGGCCGGCTCGATCAGAGCGGCTTATCCGGGCCGGCTCGATCTCAGCGGTTTTATCGGGCCAGCTCGGTGACGCGGGACTCGCGGACGACGGTGACGCGGATCTGACCCGGGTAGGTCAGCTCCTCCTCGATCTGCTTGGCCACGTCCCGGGCCAGCACGGCGGCGCCGATGTCATCGATGTCATCCGGCCGCACCATCACCCGGATCTCGCGGCCGGCCTGCATCGCGAAGACCTTCTCGACACCGGTCTTCCCGGCGGCGATCTCTTCGATCCGCTCCAACCGCTTGACGTACGCCTCAAGGCTCTCCCGCCGCGCGCCCGGGCGGCCGCCCGAGCAGGCATCGGCCGCCTGGGTCAGCACCGCCTCGATGGTCTGCGGCGGCACCTCGTTGTGGTGCGCCTCGATCGCGTGCACCACGTCTTCGGATTCGCCGTACTTCCGGGCGAGATCGGCGCCGATCAGCGCGTGGCTGCCCTCCACCTCGTGGGTGAGCGCCTTGCCGATGTCGTGCAGGAACGCCGCCCGCTTCATCGACGGGACGTCCAGGCCCAGCTCGGCGGCCATGATGCCGGCGATGTGGGCGGTCTCGACCAGGTGCTTCAACACGTTCTGCCCGTAGCTGGTGCGGTAACGCAGCCGGCCCAGCAGCTTGGTCAGCTCCGGGTGCAGGTCGGTGATGCCGACGTCGACCAGCGCCTCCTCGGCCGCCCGGTCGCAGAGGACCTCGACCTCGTTCTTGGCGCTGTCGTAGACCTCCTCGATGCGGTGCGGGTGGATCCGCCCGTCGAGCACCAGCTTCTCCAGCGTGAGGCGGCCGACCTCGCGGCGTACCGGATCGAAGCAGGAGAGCAGCACCGCCTCCGGGGTGTCGTCGATGATCAGGTTGACCCCGGTGACCGACTCGAACGCCCGGATGTTGCGGCCCTCGCGGCCGATGATCCGGCCCTTCATCTCATCGCTCGGCAGGTGCAGCACGCTGACCACGCTCTCGGCGGTCTGCTCGCTGGCGATCCGCTGAATCGCGTCGACCACGATGCGGCGGGCCCGGGAGTCGGCGGTCGTCTTCGCCTCGGTCTCGATGTCCCGCACCATGATCGCGGCCTCGCGCTTGGCCTGGGCCTCGATGTTCTCGACCAGCTCGGCGCGGGCGGCCTCGGCGGTCAGGCCGGCGATCCGCTCCAGCTCCCGGGTGTGCTTCTCCTCGGCCGCGGTCACCTCGGCCTCGCGGGTGGTCAGCGCGCCCTCACGGGAAACGAGGTCGGCGTCCATGGTCGCCAGGCGGCGCTCGCGCTCGACCAGGCGCTCCACCTCTTCACCGTGCAGGCGCTCCCGCTCGTCGATCCGGGCGGCGCGGCGCTCCACCTCGGCCGACTGCTCCTTGACCGTGGCGTTGAGGAGGGCGACCTCGCGTTCGCCGGAGCGGCGGGCGGCCGAACGGACCTGCTCGGCGTCGCCCTCGGCCTGGCGGTGTGCGTGCTCGAGGATCGTGTCGGCCTCGGTGTGCGCGGCCTCGAGAACCCGGCGGGCCTCGGCCCGGGCGGCGGTAGCCTCCGCTTTCGCGGCGGCGGCCTCGGCGCGTACGGAAGCGGCCTTCGCGTTGGCGTCGGCGACCTTGGCCTGCGCGTCGTCGACCGCCTGGCCGCGGCGGTCCTCGGCGTCGGCCCGGTCGGTGCGTAGCTGGCGCAGTGCGCGGGCGCCGAGCACGAGTCCGGCCAGCACGAACGCGGCAAGAACGACGATCGCCACCACGAGCACCCAGTCCAGGGCGGTCATCTCGCCGCGTCTCCCTTCGCCGCCCGCACGCGCGGGCCTTCTGCGGGATGCCCGACCAAGGCGATGAACGCATACGGCCGTGACCCCCGGGCGCTCAGCGCGGGGTCCGGTATGTGGTTATGGGTCCCGCTACTTCGGGCGGGACTGCATAAGTGATGCCGTAATGTGATGCGATCTATGTTGTGCGTGTTGCATGCGATGGTCGAACAAACCTTGTTGTAACGCGAGGCTAGGTCGCGAGTGGCACTTCGGTCAAGGATCCATGATTCGGCAGCGGATAGGACGTAGGGCACAGACCAGGTCGCGGCGCAATTCAGGCGTAGCGGGCCCAAAGATCACGCATCGGGTCCCAGCTCTCGCCCAGCCCTTCCTTCCAGTATGCGAGCAGATAGCCCGCAACCGGCAACTGTGCGTCATCCCACCAGATCGCGGCCACCGGACGAGTGACACCACCCTCGGTCAGCTTGTACGCATACTCCACGTAGTTGCCGGTGGTCCGGCCGGACGGCGCAGGCCCCTGAGTAGCGGCCGCCGCCCCCGGAGTGAGAGTCCGCGCATCGACGTTCTGCTTCAGCGTGTTATCCCGGGCACTGTCCCGGTCGGCGATCGAGTTGTACTCCACGAAAAACGCGCTCATCCCGTTGAGCGTGCACCGGACACGGGCCTTCTCCCCCGCGTTGAGCTTCGGACCGCCGGGCTCACCACTGCGCGAACAGCTCGAAATGAACGGAAGCCAGCCCTGCGAGAGCCCGACCAGGCCGGTGCCGGCGAAGTGCGGCTGATTGAGGACGACCTGACTCTGCTCGAAGACACCCAGCTTCCCGGTCGGAGAAGCGGTCGGGCCGGCCTTCGGCTTCGGGGCGGCGGCGGGGGCGGTCGCCCGACCGGCGAAGAACCCGCCGATGCCGAACACCAGGAGGCCCGCTACCAGGCCCGCGACCAGGCCGATCACCAGACGGCTGCGATCGGGGGGCGGGGACGGCTCGATGCGGCGACTGGAGAAAGGGGCCGCGGAGGTGAAGTCGAGCGGGTCCGGGGTCGGGTCGCTGCGGAACGGGCCGTACGACGAGGGGGCGCCGCTCGTGGGATAGGGGGCGCCGCTCGAGGGGTCGGGAAAGGGGGAGGTGTAGGGGGTGCCGCTCGTGGGATCGGGACCGTAAGGGGGGCGGCCGGCCGGAGAATCGCTCGGGGGGCTGCCGCTCGGGGGACCCGGAGTGTAGGGGGCACCGCTGGCGGGAGTTCCGCTCGTCGGAGCGCCGCTCGACGGAACTGGAGGGTAGGCACCTTGGGGGTAGAGGCCTGACGGGTCGGCCATGTGCGGATTCGTGCCCGAAGGGTCCGGTGCATGCGGGTTCATGCTGATGGGTGCGGTCGGGTATGGGGTTGTGGGCTGGGGTGGGTAGTACACGGTGGCGTTCGGGTCGTAAGCCGGTGCCTGACTTCCGGGCCCGGCATCTACGCCATCCGGGCCGACCTGCTGGGCGTAGCTGGGATGCGCGGTGCTCGGCTGGCCCGTGCTCGGCTGGCCCGTGCTCGGCTGGCCCGTGCTCGGCAGGCCCGTGCTCGGCAGGCCCGTGCTCGGCAGGCCCGTGCTCGGCAGGCCCGTGCTCGGCAGGCCCGTGCTCGGCAGGCCTGCGCTCGGCACGCCCGTGCTCGGCAGGCCTGCGCCCGACTGACCGGCGCCCGACTGGCCGTAGGGCTCGTAACTCGGCTGGGGGTTCATCGACGGGTTCGGTGCGCCGGGCGGAGGCGTCGGATGAGCCTGAACCGTTTCGCCGTTTTGCACGGAAGGCGGGACATTCGCGTTTTGCGGGGAAACCGGCCCGCCTTCGACGCCCGCCGCTGTGTGACCGGCCGCTGTGTGACCGCCCGCCGGCTGGGCCGGATCGCCGCTGTTCGAGGCGGGCGCGGCGTAGGCCTGCTGCTCGGCCCCGGTCGGCTGGGCGGGAATGGGCGCGGTCGGCTCGGCACCCTCCTGGAAGGGACCGTAGCCCCGCGTCCGGCTGGGCGAGTCCTCGGTCACGACGCTGCAGATTACCAGCCAGTTGCGAAGGCCGATGTCCCGGAAGATCGTTCGGCCCCCGGCGTGACGAGCACACCGGGGGCCGTTGATCAGTCAGCCGGCTCAGGCTTCCGGCTGCACCTCGCGACATCGTGGGCTGACGAACACGAGCCCAACACCGTCGAACGCGAGCACCGCATCAAACTTCCTGCTGCGCCTCGCGACGCCGCCGCGTGATGAGCACGAGCCCGACACCGCCGGCCGCGACCGCCGCACCGAGCCCGGCGATGCTGACCACGTTGTCGCCGGTCTTGGCCAGGACGCCGCTCGACCCACCGCTGCCGCTCGAGTCGCTGCCGCCGGTGTTGTTGGTCTTCGACCCACCGGCGCCGCCGCCAGTGCCGCCGGTGCCGGTGGTCGGCGAGGTCGTCGGCTTGTCACCGGGACCGTCGTTGCCGCCGGGAGTGTCCGTGCCGCCGCCGTGCCCGCCACCAGTGCTGCCGCCGCCGTCGCCGCCACCGGTGCTGCCGCCACCGTCACCGCCGCCCGTGCTGCCGCCACCGTCACCGCCGCCCGTGCTACCGCCACCATCGCCGCCGCCAGTGCTACCGCCACCATCGCCGCCGCCCGGGGTGCCGCCACCATCGCCGCCGCCAGTGCTGCCACCACCATCGCCGCCGCCCGGGGTGCCGCCACCACCGGCGGGGTCGCCGCCGGTGCCGCCGTCGCCGGTGCCGGTGCCCGTGCCGCCATCGCTAGTGCCGGTACCGGTGCCGCCATCGCCAGTGCCCGTGCCGCCGTCACCAGTACCGGTGCCCGTGCCACCGCCTTCGCCGCCGGGCCCGGTCGTGCCGCCGCCCGGCGGGTCATCGTCGTCGCTCACGGTGGCGCCGGCGCCCGAATCGGTGGCCGCGGCGCTGTCGGAGCCGTTCGTCGACACGCCGGCCTCATCGGCCAGGACGACGATGCTCCGGGCAGCGCTCTGCGGCGTCGCGGCGCTGGCCGCCTGGCTCCCGTAAAGCGCGGCGACACCGACCGCCCCGACGAGCACGCCCAGGCGCGCGACCGCGCGCACGCCACGGCGACGCGCAAGCTGGTTGATCCGCATGTCCCTCCCCGTTGTCACGCGCGGGGGAATATGGACAGTGATCCCCCGCGATCCGTCGAGCAACCTAGCGGAAACATCCACATCGTCGCTATCCACGTCCGGCTATGCGGCCATCCCCAGCCATAGATTGTTACGAACGTCGATATAAATTCACCCGCACGGGATCGCACGCCCCAAATGTCCGAGCCGCATCCCCGCAGCCCGGAGAGCATTTCGACGGCAGGGACAGCGTTCAGGCGTGATGTACATAAGCGACTCGCGGCGTCGCCCAGACCGGCTTTCAAGGCCTCGGAACGCGGCACAAATCGCTCGGGAACCGACGCATCGACACCGCCCCGGAACGCGCCATTTCAAGGCCGGCAACTATCGCCATCAAGAGCCGAGTGAGACCAGCACCCGCCAACCGCCTACGACTCGGCCGCCTCATCGTCGAGCGCGTCGGCGTCGATCTGATCGGCGAACTCGGCCGCCTCGGCGTCGCGGGCAGCCAGCGCGTCCTTGACCGCCCGGATCGCCACCCCGGCGGGATAGCCCTTGCGGGCCAGCATCCCCACCAGCCGCCGGAACACCGCGTCGGGCGTCCCCTTCGTGGTGCGCAACTTGCGGTCGACGAGGGCGCGCGCGGTCGCCGCCTCTTCGTCGTCGTCGAGGATCTCCAGCGCCTCGCCGGCCACCTCGGCGTCGACCCCGTGCTGCCGCAACTCGTTGGCGAGTGCCCGCCGGGCGAGCCCGCGCCCGTGGTGCCGGCTGGTCACCCAGGCTCGTGCGAACGCGCCGTCGTCGATGATGCCGACCTCGTCGTACCGGTCGAGCACCTCGGCGATCACCTCGTCCGAGATCTCTTTGCGGGCGAGCACCTTGGCGAGTTCGGCGCGCGTGCGTGGGCGTACGGCCAACTGCCGGAGGCAAATCTCCCGAGCCCTCTCCGACTCGGTCTGCTCGGGAGCCGAAGGCTCTCGGGAGGAGGGGTCGCCCGGCGAGCCCCGGCGGCGCCCCAGGGCGTTGCCGCGCCCCGTCACGCCACGCCGGAGCTCGCCATCGGCGGCAGGCTCATCGGTGTCACGACTGGCCGCCCGGGGCGGAAGGGCATCCCATCCGCGCCCGGACCGCGCTCCACGGCGGCCGGCCATCTATCAGAAGTCGACCGGCGGCAGCTCGGGCCCGCCGGCCGCGTCGCCGGTGGTCTGGCCGACACCCAGCTTCTCGAGGATCTTCTTCTCGATCTCGGCGGCCACGTCGGGGTTTTCCTTGAGGAACTCCCGCGCCTTCTCCTTGCCCTGGCCGAGTTGGTCACCGTCGTACGTGTACCACGCGCCGGACTTGCGGATGATGCTCTGCTCTACGCCGACGTCGATCAGCGAGCCCTCGCGCGAGATGCCCTTGCCATACATGATGTCGAACTCGGCCTGCTTGAACGGCGCGGCGACCTTGTTCTTCACCACCTTGACCCGGGTGCGGTTGCCGACCACGTCGGTGCCGTCCTTCAGGCTCTCGATGCGGCGCACGTCGAGGCGCACGGACGAGTAGAACTTCAGCGCGCGGCCACCGGTCGTCGTCTCGGGCGAGCCGAACATGACGCCGATCTTCTCGCGGAGCTGGTTGATGAAGATCGCGGTGGTGGACGTCGTGTTGAGCACGCCCGTCATCTTGCGCAGCGCCTGGCTCATCAGGCGCGCCTGCAGACCGACGTGGCTGTCGCCCATCTCGCCCTCGATCTCGGCCCGCGGCACGAGCGCGGCGACCGAGTCGATGACGAGGATGGTGAGGGCGCCGGAGCGCACCAGCATGTCGGCGATCTCGAGCGCCTGCTCACCGGTGTCGGGCTGGGAGACCAGCAGGGCGTCGGTGTCGACGCCGAGGGCCCGCGCGTAGTCCGGGTCGAGAGCGTGCTCGGCGTCGATGAACGCCGCGATGCCGCCGTTGCGCTGGGCGCTGGCCACGGCGTGCAGCGCCACCGTCGTCTTACCGCTGGACTCCGGGCCGTAGATCTCGACGACACGGCCGCGCGGCAGGCCGCCGACGCCGAGCGCCACGTCGAGCGCAATGGATCCGGTGGGGATGATGGCCATCTGCGCGACCGGCCGCTCACCCAACCGCATTACCGAGCCCTTGCCGAACTGCTTGTCAATCTGAGCCAGCGCCAGATCGAGCGCTTTGTCCCGGTCAGGTCCTGCCACCATGTCCGCCACCCCTGTACTCGACTTTGCAGGCGTCTTCGCCGACGAGCTCTTGTTCACCACGGGCATCAACGTAGGGGGTGGGTATGACAAAAATCCGCCGCCCTGCCCTGAGCTGTGGATGACCAAGCCCTGTGGACAATAGCCGAACACGTGTACGACGATCGAGTGACACGCCAGAACAAGCGTACGAAAAACGCCTCAGCGCAGGCGAGACGGAACCCGATCGGGGTACGCCGCCACCACAGCTCGCCAGATAGTAATGGTTTCGACACCCTGAGCAATCGCTTCATCGATCGTGCGGCCGCCGAGTTCCGCGAACGAATGGTCGGCCGCAATGCTTCGCGCATAGCTCGAACCGAATACCTCGCCGAGGCGTCCCCAGAAATCCGTCAACCGCACCCCACGAGCGTACTCAAGCCGCCTTTCGGCGCCACCGACGCGAGGCCGGCGTCACCTCACCGCCGCGGCGGCGACCTTCAGGTCGTCGACCAGGCTTCGGTACGCGGTTTCCCGGTCATCCGCCCGCAGCACCGCCGAGGGGTGGATCGTCGCGAGCGCCTGAACCTCGTCGACCGGGAAGTCTTCCGGATGCTGGGCCGAGGCCGGCCACGGCATCAGCCGGCCGCGCGACTGCGTGACCCGGAACGACGGGCCGAGCAGCGCCTTGCCCGCGGTCGCGCCGAGCATCACCACGACCTTGGGTTTGAGCAGCGCGAACTCGGCCACCAGCCAGGGCCGGCACGCGGTGATGTGAGCCGGGCCGGGCGTCTGGTGGATGCGCCGCTTGCCCCGCAACTCGAAGCGGAAGTGTTTGACGGCATTGGTGATGTAGACGTCGGCCGGGTCGAGGCCCGCGTCGTCGACCGCCTCGCGGAGCAGGCGTCCGGCCGGCCCGACGAACGGCAGGCCCTGCTGGTCTTCCACGTCGCCGGGCTGCTCACCCACGAAGACGACCGACGCGTGCGGCGCGCCCCGGCCGAAGACGGTCTGGGTCGCGTCGGCATAGAGCTCGCAGCCCTCACACCCGGCCGCGGCGGACTTGAGCTGGTCGATGCTGGTCGGCTCGGCGGGCACCCACTGCTGCGCGCCGACCGGCGCGTCGGTCCTCGGCATCCCATGGTTTTACCCGACGTGGTTCGGCTCACACTCATCGGGAAGGCACCCCGGGGCCGGACGGGTGAACGGCGGCGGCCACCGCGTCGGCCACGGCCGGGATCTCGGACTCGTCCAGCGAGCTGATCGTCAGGCGGATGCCGGGCGGCGCGGCCACGCGAAACAGCGAGCCGGGCGCCACCGCGTACCCCCGATCGCGCAGGAGCCCGACGGCCCGCGTCTCATCGGGAACCTGGACCCAGACGTTGATCCCGGTTTTACCGGTGGCCGTGAGGCCGCGTGCCGTGAGGGCCTCGCAGAGGGCCCGGCGGCGCTGCGCGTAGACGCGGGAGGCCTCCCCGATGAGGGCCGTGACCTGCTCGTCCTGCCAGAGGTGCAGCAGCGTGCGCTGGAGAACTGTGGAGACCCAGCCGGCGCCGATGCGCATCCGCCCGACGACCCGGGCGATCGTGGTCTCGTCGCCCGCGACCACCGCTATGCGCAGGTCGGGGCCGAAGGGTTTGGACGACGACCGGACGAAGGCCCACGAGTCGGTGACCGGGCCCAGGCAGTGCAGCGGAACCCCGGCCAGCTCGGCGGCATGATCGTCCTCGACCAGGAGCACCGAGGAATGCCCGGCGAGCACGCGGCGCACCTCGGCCGCCCGCTCGGCGGTCAGGGCGCCGCCGGTCGGGTTTTGCGCTCGGCCCGTGATGATCACGGCCCGGGCACCGGCCCGCAGCGCCGCGGAGAGCGTGGCCGGATCGGGCCCGTCATCGTCGACGGCGAAGGGCACCGGGCGCAGACCACAGGCGGCGAGCAGGTCGAGAAGATTGGCCCAGCCCGGATCCTCGACCGCGACCGCGTCGCCCGGTCGCAGATGGGCGGTCAGCAGGCGCTCCATCGCGTCGAGGGTGCCCGCGGTGGCGGCGATCGTGGCCCCCTCGACCGGGACGCCGTCGGCGGCGAGACGCAGCCGGGCGGCGTCGGTGAGCGCGGGCATGGCGACCGCCGACGCATATCCCTGCGGTTTGTCGACGGTCTCGGCGACCGCGCGCAGCGCCGGGCCGAGCGAGGGCAGCCGGTGCACGTCGGGCTCGCCGTCGGACAGGTCGCGCAGGCCGGGCCGGATCGGAAGGCGCAGCGCGGACCGCGGCCCGGCGATCGGCGGCCGGGGACGGATGCGGGTGCCGCGCCGGCCCTCGGTCTCGACGACCCCGCGTTGCCGCAGTTCCTGATAGGCCTTGGCGACCGTCGCCGGGCTGACGTGCAGGTGGTCGGCGAGAACCCGCACGGCCGGCAGGGCGGCGCCCGCGACCCAGTCTCCGCGCAGGACGCCGGACTCGATGCTGGCGGAAATCGAGGCGGCGCTGTCGCCGTTGACCTGATACTGTGCTGACACAAGGCAGATTCTGTACTAGTACAGGTTGAGATGCAAGCAGGAGGGCCCGATGTCCGACCTCTATCCCGCGACCGCACGCACGACCCCGACCCGCGCGCGTCACCTGATGAGTTACGACCGAGCCGCCGCACACGCCATCCTCGACGAGGCCTACGACTGTTCCGTCGGCATCGTGATCGACGGCGAACCCCGCGTCCTGCCGACGCTGCACATCCGGATCGGCGACACGCTTTACCTGCACGGCTCCAGCGGCGGCCGCTTCGGCCTGACGGCCCGCGGCGACGACGGGGTCAAGGTCTGCGTGAGCGTCATGCTGCTCGACGGCTTTGTGTACGCGCGGTCCCAGTTCCACCACACCGCCAACTACCGTTCGGTGGTCGCCATGGGAGTGGCACGCCTGGTCCCCGACGACGCGACGAAGCTGGCCGTGCTCACCACCCTGGTCGAGAAGTTCGGGGCCGGTCGCACCGCCGGCAGCCGTCCACCGTCCAAGCAGGAGCTGGCCCAGACGTCGGTGCTCGCCCTCCCGCTCGAGGAGGTCTCGGTCCGCAGCCGGGGCGGCGGAGCCAAGGACGAGCCGGAAGACCTCGACCTGCCGCACTGGGCCGGAGTGGTGCCGCTGCGGCGGGTGCCGCAGCCGCCAGTGGCCGACCCCGGCATGCAGAGCCCGCCCCCTGCTTATCTGCCCGGTGCTCCGCAGTCCCCGTGGCACGAGGCCGTGCTGCTCAACGGCGAGCACGTCCGGCTGGAGCCGCTCTCTCCGGCGCATGTGGACGGGCTTCGAGCGGCCCTGTCCGATGAGGAGGTCTGGCAGTTCCTCCCGACGTCGCAGCCGACCACGCGCGAGGAGTGGGCCGCCCACGTCGACAACATGCTGGACCGTCGCTGGCGGGGCCTGCAGGTGCCGTGGGCCCAGGTCGACCCGTCGACCGGCCAGGTCGTCGGCATGACGACCTATCACGACATCGACCCGGTCAACCGCTCGGTCGGCATCGGCCACACGATGATCGGCCGACATTGGTGGCGCACCGGGGTCAACACCGAGGCCAAGCTGATGCTGATGGCCCGCGCCTTCGACGTGCTCGGCGCCGAGAAGGTCTTCTGGCACACCGACATCCGCAACCAGCGCTCACAAGACGCGATCGCCCGCCTCGGCGCCAGCCGCGACGGCCTGATCCGCGCCCAGCGCCTGCGCCCCGACGGCACCTGGCGCGACACGGTCGTCTTCGCCCTGACCGCCGACGAATGGCCGGGCGCGGCCAAGCGCCTCCGCGCCCGTTTGATGGCCGGTCCCGCCAAGGAGCCGGCCATGCAATAGCCGCCACGGCCGGCAGCCCCAAGTGGGCGGACGGTCGGATATTCAAGAACCCTCGAGCTGAGCGTGGCTACTCGTCAGAGCCCTCGGAGTCGTCTTCGAAGACCTCCTCGACGACCTCGCCCAGGACCATGCCGCCGAGCACACCTCCGGCGACGCCCGCGGCCACCGCCCCCATGCCCGGCCCGCGGGACCGGCCAGGGCCGTGGCCCATCGGGTAACCGTTGGCCGCCGGATAGCCCTGGCCCGACGACGGGTAGCCATGGGGCCCGCCGGGGTAGCCAACGGCCCCGCCGGGGTAGCCATGGGCCGCGCCCGGGTAGCCATGGCCGCCCGAGAAGGCGGCGCCATGACCACCGGAGCCGCGCAAGCCCTGGTAGCGACCGGCTGCCTCCTGCACCCAGGAGTCGACAACGGACTGCCAGTCGGCGGTGTCGGCCTCCTCGTGGGCGACCCGGAAGCGGCCGTAGGCGTCGTGGCCGGGCGTCAGGAAGCCGCCGCGCTCGTCGAACTCGAGGACGATCTCGACGCCGGCCGGGTCGGCGACGAAGGTCAGCTCGACCTCGTTGATCGCGCCGGCCAGGTGGGGCGGCGGGTAGAACTCGATCTCCTGGTAGAAGGGGAGTTGCTGATGGACGCCGTAGATCGCGCCGTGCTCCAGGTCGGCCCGGGCGAAGCGGAAGCCCAGCGCGGCGAAGGCGTCGAGGATGCGTTCCTGGGCCGGCAGCGGGTGCACCACCACCTCGTCGAGGTCGCCCTGGTCGACCGCCTTGGCCACCGCCAGCTCGGTGCGCAGGCCCATCGTCATGCCGTGCAGGCGTTGACCGTAGACGTCGGTCACCGGGGTCTCCCACGGCACCGGAAGGTTGAACGGGATGTCCCGCCGCTCGCCCTTGGCCAGCGGGAACGGGCCGGAGACCGGCACCCGGAGGAACTCGGCCAGGCCGTCGCCGTGCCCCGACTCGACCCGGGTGACCAGGCCGAGGGCGATGTACTCGATGGTGACGTCGTGGTCGCCGCCGACGACCTGCACCTGACCGCCCAGGGTCAGGCCGGGCCGGGTGTTCGGGTTGGCGAGCACCGTGTCGACGGACGGGCCGCCCACACCGAAGGCGCGCATCATCTTCTTGAAGACCACCGGGTCATTCCTCCTTGAATCAACGGGTGGCGCAGCGATGGCTCAGGCCCGCGGTACGGAGGGGCGGGCCGCGAATGTCGGCGACCCTAACAACCAGGGCTGATAACTCCCTGTGAGCTAGATAAACATCAAGACAGGCCGACAGTGCTACTTGCCGTCGGCATAAAACGTGCTCAGGACCATGCTGATCTTGGCGAAGTCGCCCGACCAGTCGACGTCGCGGGTCTGCCAGCTGATGGCATAGGCCTTACCGTTCGTGGCGAACCAGCGGGTCTGCACGTGCAGAAGCGTCCTGTCGGGAGCCAGATATTCGTATTCCCAGTCGGCCGCCTTGTTGAGCAGCGGCCGCGGCTCCAACAGGACCTGGTGATAGGCCGGTAGCGCCCCGGCCGCCACCAGCCGTGCCGCCTCTTTCCGGCACGCCTGCAACGGGTCGGCGCTGGGCTTGCGCCCGAAGTCGAGGGTCATCAGCCGGCCGCCGTCGGGGTCACGGAAGCAGTACGTCGTGCCGACCTTCTGATAGGTCCAGTGGTCGGGCACCGGCATGTGGAAACCGGTGCCGTCGGTGAAGTAGGACCAGCCGGGATACAGCGCGAACCCGATGACACCGCGGGCCGCGTTCTTCTGCGGCGTTTCCGGGGCGTCGGACGACATCGCCCCGTCGCACGCGGCCGGGCTGAACCCGCCGACTGCCGGCGCCCGCGACGGGGCCGTCGACTGCTGGGCCACGCCCGGGAACACCATCGGTGACGGCTGGTCGTCGTCCCGCTGGATCAGGTAGCCGGCGAAGATTCCTGCCGCACCCAGCACCGCGACCGCGGTCAGCACGGCTGCGACCAGGGGAAACCTCGGCTTCGACCGGTCGGCCACGCCTGCGTCGGCTCCCGCCGGGGCAGGCGAGACCGGACCGGACGAGGTGCGTTGGGCGGGCACCGGGCGTACGGGAGCCTGATCAGCCGACCGCGCAGCGGGAGTTGCCGGCGCACCCGACATGGCAGCGACCGTGGCATGTCCGCGATCTTGCCGCGCCCGGCGCGGCGCCGGCACCGTCAGCGCGCGCTCACGATCGACGACGGCCGGTTCACCGTCGGCCGTCGCGACGATCATGCGGAGGCGGCGGTCGACCTCGGCCGCGGTCAGCCGGGTCTCCGGCTCGTGCCGCAGCAGACCGGTCAGCACGGGCGCCAGCAGACCCGCCAGTTCCGGCGGATCGGGCGGCTCGGTCCCCAGCGCCATCAGCGTGGCCATCGCGCTCTCGCGGGCATAGGGCGAACGGCCCTCAACCGCGGCGTAGAGAGTCGCCCCGAAAGACCACAAGTCGGACTCTACGGTGGACGCACCGTCACGGGCCCGTTCAGGCGAGACGTACTGCGGCGAGCCGACGATCAGCCCCGGACCGGTCACCGAGCCGTCGTCAACGAACGTGGCGAGACCGAAATCGGTCAGGACGACCCGGCCCTCGCCGCCGATCAGCACGTTGTGCGGCTTGATGTCGCGGTGCAGCACCCCGGCCTCGTGGGCCGCGGTCAGGGCGTCGAGCACGTGCAGGCCGATGCGGGCGGCGGCGACCGGGGCGAACGGGCCGTCCTCGCTGAGCACCTGGTGCAGCGACCGGGACGGAACGTATTCCATGACGATCCACGGCTGCCCGTCGGCGTGCACCACGTCGTAGATCTGCACCACGTTGGGGTGGTTGAGCCGGGCCGCGCTGCGGGCCTCACGGAGCGTGCGGTCCTTGAGGCGGGCCTTCTCCTCGTCGGTCATCCACTCCGGCGGCACGAACTCCTTGACCGCCACATCGCGGTCGAGCATCTCGTCGCGCGCCAGCCACACCCGGCCCATGCCACCGGTGCCGACCGGCTCGCGGAGACGATACCGACCAGCGACGAGCATGCGCCGAACCGCCATCCCGCCCCCACCGTCGACTCGATTTCAGGATAGACAGGCACCCCGACCAGCGGAACCACGATCACCCGGCCACTGCGTAAACCACGAGATTGTCCGTATAAGACCGAAGCCGGTGGTCGAACACCCCGCCGCACGTGATCAGCCTCAGCTGACGGTCCGGCGTCGGCCCGTAGACCTCACCGGTCGGAAAGCGCGTCTTCGGGTACCAAGCCACGCGAACCACCGTGAACCGCACCACCGACCCGCCCCGCACGACCTCGATGCGGTCACCGACCGTAAGCTCGCGCAGCCGATAAAAGATCGCCGGCCCCGACTTCGAGTCGACGTGCCCGGCGATCACGGCCGGCCCGACGTCACCCGGCGCCGTGCCCCCCGAATACCACCCGGCCCGGCCGTAAACCTTCGGCGGAACCAGGGCACCACCCGTCCCGAGGTGCAGACTCTCCAGAGACGTATCGATGCCGATCGCCTTCACCCGCAGCCGGCCCGGCACACCGGCGGCCACCACGGCCGCGGCCCCGAAGGGATCACCGGCCGACCTTCCGGCCACGGTGACCGGCGCCGCGACCGCCTGCGGCCCCCACCGCCCGAGGTCGGAGTCGCCGTCCCGGTCACTCACGGCAAGATATCCGGTGCCGACGACAAACGCGGCAATCCCGGCGGCAACGACCGGCAGGGCGGTCTGCCGCAGCCTCTTTTTCCGTACGCGATCTGCTCCGCGCCCGCCCCCTTGGGGCCGTTCTTCCGCCGCTCCGGTTCCCCCGGTCAGTCCAGCTTCGAGAAGAGGCACCGCCGACCGCAGCAGCCCTCCCCCACCCGAACCGCCAGATGCCCGCTCACCCCGCTCCTCCTCGTCGCGCTCCTGCTCGCAGAGGTCCGGCTGGCGGCAGTCCAGCTCGTGGCGCTCCGGCTCGCGGAGGCCCTGGCCGCCCCGCTCTCGCTCGTCGCCATCCAGCTCGTGGCGCTCCGGCTGGCGGGCATCCTGCCCGTCCCGCTCCTGCCCATGACGGTCCGGTCCGCGCCGCCCCGGCTCGCGGCGATCCTGCTCTCGGCCTTCCGACCCGTCGCGTTCCCGCTCATCGGGCCGTCGCGGTCGTCGCAGCTCGACCAACGCTCCCGCCGCGGGTCTCCCCACCCGGTCGAGGGGACGGTCGGGCCGCAAACCAGGAGCCCGCCCCTGGGCACGCCCCCGGTCGCCAACCCGCGCACCCGCGCCAACACTCCCCGGGTCATCGACCCCCGCACCCCTGCCGGCACGCCCCTGATCGTCAACCCGGGCACCCCCGCCAGCACCCCCCTGGTCAACAACCCGCACCCGCGCGGCGACACGCCCCTGGTCATCAACCCCCGCACCCGCGCCGGCACGCCGCTGCTCGTCAACCCCCGCACCCCCGTCGGCCTCGCCCGAGACGCCTTGGTCGGTGTCGAGGGCGGGCGGCGGCAGGGAGGCGCGGCCGATGTGGCGTCCGGGTTCGTCGGCGACGAAGTCGTGGGGGTAGACGGCGAAGGCTCGTCGCTTCTCGGTCGCCGGGCGTCCCGGCATGCCCGGCGGCACCAGCGGGATCGGTGGCCAGGCCGACTGCGGAGGCGGCAGCGACAATGCCCCCGGCACGGCCGCGACGGCCCGGACGACCGGCGGCAGCAACACCCTCTCGCCGTCGGCCGGGTGTGGCGACGCGACCTGGGCACGGCCGCTCGCCGGGGCGACGGCCTTACCGCGTACCTCAGCAACGGCCCGCACCACCCCCTCAGCCGGCGCCGGAACGCCGGGCATGGTGGGCTCCGGCGCCTCCTCGTCTCGCGGAGGCGCCGGTTCGATGTGGAGTTCGGCCGTCACGCCCGGCCTCGCCTCAGGCCGCCCGGATGCGGCGGCGGACGACGACCACGAATCCGGCCGTCACCACCGCGGCCAGTGACGCCAGCAGCAGCGCCGTGGCCAGGTGGGACGTCGGCTGGGTGCCGCCGGCGCCGGTGGCCACCCCGCCCAGCGGGACCGTGCCTTGACGCTCCGCGTCGACATGGAGTTGGGGTTTCAGGCCGCCGTTCTTGTCGTCGAGCACGATCAGCGAATAGACGCTGCCGGCCCCGAGTGTGCACGGCAGCACGCTGGTCTTCCCGCCGCCGGTCGGCGCGACCTCGACGCTCCACTTGCCCGGGTTGACCTCGCGGTATGCGGTCGTGGTCGCGAACTGGACGCCGTCGGCGATGGTCTTGCCGTTTTTGCCGGCGACGTTGAGCACCGGGGCCTTCACCGAGGCCTGGATGACCCGGACCTTGGACTTGCCCGGGTCGGGGAGCTTGAGGTCGTCTTTGAGGACGCGGAGTCCGAGGTCGGCGAAGCGGCCGACGCCGGCGACCGTGTAGGCGTCGCCGTTTGCCACCCCGACCTGGGTGGTGATCACGGGTTTGGTGCTGGCGGGCGCGCCGGCCTTGCGCATCGCCACCTGGTAGGTGCCGGTGGGCAGGCGCAGGTATTGCGACATGGCGCCGTAGGCGACGCCCTTGAAGACCTGTGGTTTGACCGCGTTCGACGGGGATTTCAGGTAGACGTCGACCGCCGGGGTGTCGGGCGAGAGGTGGGCGAGGCGGACATAGCCGGCGCCGGCCGCCTGGGCGGGTGAAGCGAAGAGCGTGACAGCCGCGAGCGCGGCCAGAGCCGCGAGGGCGCCGCTGAGGCGCCGGCGGGTGGATGCGCGAAGGGACACGGAGCCTCCTGTCGGGTGGGGGACCTCTGCGTTCACTGACATTGATGTCTGACGGACCGGTGGCGCGACGGGCGATCGCGCAGAAGAAACCAACCGCATCGCGGACGTGCGAGTCAAGCACTATCCGAAACGTGGCCTTCACGATCTGTAGGCGAGAAAGTGTCGTACCCCGGGGGGAGGATGGTTGGCGTGGAAGAGGTGCTCGAACAGTTCGGCCCGGCGACCAGGGAATGGTTCCGGGCAGCGTTCGCCGCGCCCACCGCGGCGCAGGCCGGGGCGTGGCGCGCGGTCGGCGCCGGTCGCAACGCGCTGGTCGTCGCGCCCACCGGCTCCGGCAAGACCCTGGCGGCGTTCCTCTGGTCGCTCGACCGGCTCGCACACGAGCCGGTCCCGGCCGACGCCAAACGCCGCTGCCGGGTTCTCTATGTCAGCCCGCTCAAGGCGCTCGCGGTCGACGTCGAGCGCAACCTGCGGGCGCCGCTCACCGGCATCCGGCAGGCGTCGGGCCGGCTCGGCGTTCCGCCTCCCGACATCACGGTCGGCATGCGAACCGGAGACACGCCCGCCGACGAGCGGCGCGCTTTCGGCCGTACGCCGCCGGACATCCTCATCACGACGCCCGAGTCGCTCTATCTGATCCTCACCTCGGCCGCCCGCGACTCCCTGCGCGGCGTCGAGACGGTGATCGTCGACGAGGTGCACGCGGTCGCGGCTACCAAGCGCGGCGCGCACCTGGCGCTCAGCCTCGAACGGCTCGACGCGCTGCTCGGGCGCCCGGCCCAGCGCATCGGGCTGTCGGCCACCGTCCGCCCGATCGACGAGACGGCCCGCTTCCTCGGCGGCGCCCACGACGTCGAGATCGTCCAGCCCAAGAGCGCCAAGACGATCGAGGTCACGGTCGAGGTGCCGGTCGAAGACATGACCGCGCTCGACGAGGTCCCCGACGTGGATCCCGACGACCCGGGCGCCGGGCGTCATTCGCCGTCGATCTGGCCCGCGGTCGAGGAGCGGGTGCTCGACCTCATTCAGGGTCACCGGTCGACGATCGTCTTCACCAACTCGCGGCGTGGGGCCGAGCGGCTGTGCGCCCGCATCAACGAATTGGCGGCCGAGCGGGCAGGCCAGGTCATCCCGGTGCCCGACCGCCCGCCGGCCGAGATCATGGCCCAGGCCGGGCAGGCCGGTGGCGCGCCGCCGGTCGTCGCCCGGGCCCACCACGGCAGCGTCTCCCGCGAGGAGCGCAAGCAGATCGAGGAGGCGCTGAAGTCGGGCCGCCTTCCGGCGGTGGTCGCCACGTCCAGCCTCGAGCTGGGCATCGACATGGGCGCGGTCGACCTGGTCGTCCAGATCGAGGCGCCGCCGTCGGTCGCGGCCGGCCTGCAGCGCATCGGCCGGGCCGGTCACCAGGTCGGTGCGGTGTCGAAGGGCGTCGTCTTCCCCAAGCACCGCGGTGACCTGGTCTCCTGCGCGGTGGTCGCCGAGCGGATGGGTGAGGGCGCGATCGAGGAGCTGCGCTACCCACGCAACCCGCTCGACGTGCTGGCCCAGCAGATCGTCGCGATGGTCGCGCTCGACGAGTGGCAGGTCGACGAGATGGCGGCCCTGGTCCGCCGGGCGGCGCCGTTCGCCGAGCTGCCCGAGTCGGCCCTGCACGCGGTGCTCGACATGCTCTCCGGGCGTTATCCGTCGACCGCGTTCGCCGAGCTGCGCCCCCGCCTGGTCTGGGATCGCGGCACCGATCAGCTGACCGGCCGGCCGGGCGCCCAGCGGCTGGCCGTGACCAGCGGCGGCACGATCCCCGACCGGGGCATGTTCGGCGTCTTCCTGGCTGGCTCCGAGCGGGCGTCCCGGGTCGGCGAGCTCGACGAGGAGATGGTCTACGAGTCCCGCGTCGGCGACGTCTTCCTGCTCGGCTCGACCTCGTGGCGCATCGAGGACATCACGCCCGACCGGGTGCTGGTCTCCCCCGCGCCCGGTGCCGCCGCCCGCATGCCGTTCTGGAAGGGCGACGCTCTGGGCCGCCCGATCGAGCTGGGCCGCGCGATCGGCGCCCGGTTGCGGTCGCTGACCCGCGCCGGCGACGAGAAGGGCACGGCCTCGCTGCTCGAAGCGGGGCTCGACGACTGGGCCGCCGGCAACCTGATCGCCTACCTGCGGGACCAACGCGAGGCGACTCGCCATCTGCCCGACGACCGGACGATCGTGGTCGAGCGTTTCCGCGACGAGCTGGGCGACTGGCGCATGACCGTGCACTGTGTCCTCGGTGCCCGCGTCAACGCGCCCTGGGCCCTGGCGATCGCCCGGCGGCTCAGCGAGCGGTACGGCGTCGACGGCCAGGTCATGCCCTCCGACGACGGCATCGTGGTGCGGCTGCCCGACACGGCCGAGGAGCCACCCGGCACCGATCTCGTGGCGTTCGACCCGGAAGAGATCGCCCAGCTGGTCGAGGAGTCGGTCGGCACGTCGGCGCTGTTCGCCTCCCGGTTCCGCGAGTGCGCCGCCCGGTCTCTGCTACTGCCGCGCCGCGACCCGCGCCGCCGCCAGCCGCTCTGGCAGCAACGCCAGCGTTCGGCCCAGCTGCTCGACGTGGCCCGCGAGTTCGCCGACTTCCCGGTGACGCTCGAGGCGGCCCGCGAGTGCCTGCAGGACGTCTTCGACGTTCCCGGCCTGGTCGGGCTTATGCGTGAGCTCTCCGGCCGCAAGGTGCGCCTGGTCGAGGTCGAGACGCCGCGGCCGTCGCCGTTCGCCCGGTCGCTGCTCTTCGGCTATGTCGGCGCTTTCCTCTACGAGGGCGACGCCCCGCTGGCCGAGCGCCGCGCGGCCGCCCTGGCGCTCGACTCGACGCTGCTCGGCGAGCTGCTGGGCCGGGTCGACCTGCGCGAGTTGCTCGACCCGTCGGTGGTCGCCGAGACCGAGGCCCAGCTGCAGTGGCTCACCACCCAGCGGCGGCCACGTGACGCGGAGGACGCGGCCGAGCTGCTGCGCCTGCTCGGCGACCTTTCGACCGCCGAACTGGAGACGCGCGGGGTCGAGGAGGCGTGGGTGTCCACGTTGGAGGCCTCCCGGCGGGCCATCCGCATCCGGGTCGCGGGCGAGGAGCGCTGGATCGGCATCGACGACGCCGGGCGCTATCGCGACGCCCTGGGCGTGGCGCTGCCGGTCGGGCTCCCCGAGGCCTATCTCGAACCGGTCGCCGACCCGCTCGGCGACCTGGTCGCCCGCTATGCCCGCACCCACGGGCCGTTCGCGGCCGCGACCTGCGCGGCCCGCTTCGGGCTCGGCGTCTTCGTGGTCGAGCAGGCCCTCAAACGGCTCAGCGCCACCGGCCGGGTCGGGTCGGGTGAGTTCACGCCGGGCGGCGCCGGCACCGAGTGGTGCGACGCCGAGGTTCTCCGCATGCTGCGCCGCCGTTCGCTGGCCGCGCTCCGCCGGGAGATCGAGCCGGTCCCGCCCCGCATCCTGGCCGCCTTCCTGCCCCGCTGGCATCAGATCGGCGGCAACGCCCGCGGGGTCGACGCGCTGGCCGCCTCGATCGAGCAGCTGCAGGGCATCGCCGTGCCCGCCTCGGCCTGGGAGCGGCTGGTGCTGCCGGCCCGGGTCACCGACTACGCGCCACCCCAGCTCGACGAATTGTGCGGCAGCGGCGAGGTGCTGTGGGCCGGTTCCGGCTCGATCGCGGGCGGCGACGGCTGGGTGACCCTGGCCTGGGCCGACAGCGCGCCGCTACTGCTTCCGCCGCCGGACGACGAGGTCGCGCTCACGCCGCGGCACGAGGAGGTGCTGGCGGCGCTCGGCGACGGCCAGGCGCTGTTCTTCCGCGGCCTCTCCGACCGAGTGGGCTCGACCGATGACACCGAGCTGGCGGCCGCGGTGTGGGACCTGGTCTGGGCCGGCCACCTGACCAACGACACGTTCGCCCCGCTGCGGGCCCTCCTCGGCGGCAGCGGCGCCCACAAGTCGCGGCCGACGCCCAGCCGGGGCCGTTACGGCCGCCCCGGGCGTCCGGCCATGCCGGCCCGCAGCGGCCCGCTCAACATGGCCGGCCGCTGGTCCCGGCTGCCCGCCCGCGACCTCGACCCGACCCGCCGGGCGGCCGCCCTGGCCGACCTGCTGCTGGAGCGCCACGGCGTGGTCACCCGCGGCGCGGTCATGGCCGAGGGGGTGACCGGCGGCTTCTCGGCGGTCTACCCGGTTCTCGGCGCCCTCGAGGAGCGCGGGGCGGCCCGCCGGGGTTATTTCGTCGAGGGTCTGGGAGCGGCCCAGTTCGCCGTGCCCGGGGCGGTCGACCGACTGCGTGCCCTGGCCGAGCCGGCCGAGCTCGCCAAACGCACCGGCACCGCGGCGGTCGTGCTGGCCGCCACCGACCCCGCCAACCCCTACGGCGCCGCCCTCCCGTGGCCCGAGCGCATCGTCGACAGCGGCGACGGCGAACCGGTCGTCAAGGCGGGCCACCGCGCCGGCCGCAAGGCGGGCGCCCTGGTGGTGCTGGTCTCCGGCGACCTGGTCCTCTACGTCGAACGCGGCGGCCGCACCCTGCTCTCCTTCACCGACGACCCGGAGTCCCTGATCGCGGGCGGCCAGGCGCTGGCGGGAGCGGTCCGCTCGGGCGCCCTGGGCGCGATGTCGGTCGAGCGCGCCGACGGCGAGTCCGTCCACGCCTCGCCGTTGCGGGAGGCCCTGACGACGGCCGGCTTCCGAGCGACGCCACGAGGATTGCGCCTGCGCGGCTGATGCGCGAGCCGAGCGGTCAGCCCGAGGCCAGGCCGGCGGTGAGGCCCCAGGCCAGGCGGACGGTCACGCCCCAGGCAAGGGGACGGTCACGCCCCAGGCAAGGCCGGCCGAGACAAGACCGGCCCGAGCCGAGACCGACGCCCGACTGGCGGCAAGACCGACGGTCAACTCGCGCCGAGGCCGGCGGTCAACTCGCGCCGAGGCCGGCGGTCAACTCGCGCCGAGGCCGGCGGTCAACTCGCGCCGAGGCCGGGCGGTCAACCCGCCGCAAGACCGACGCTCAGCTCGCGGCGAGACCGGCGGTCAGCTCGCGGTAGGCGGCGAGGACCGAGTGGGTGTGCTCGGCCAGGTCGGAGGCGGGCTCGAGCGCCGTACCCGGCCCGGACAGGAACGCTGGCGGCATCGAGTGCAACGTCTGGTCGGCGGCCTGAACCGCCGAGCGCATCTGCTGCTCGCGGATGAAGTCCCGGCCCGCCTCCTCGGCTCGGCGGAGGCCGGCCTCGCGACGCTGGAACTCGGCGTCGATCCGGGCCCGGGCGGCGCGGGCCGCGCTGAGCTGGGAGCGGGTTTCGACGCTGGCCGTGCCCGGGTCGAAGCCGGCCGCCTCCAGCACCGCGTCCAGTTCCTCGCGGCGGGACAGCACCGCCGCGGTCTGCCACAGCGCCTCGGCCAGCATCACCGCGGCCTCGTCGGCGTCGATCAGTTGCCCCAGGTCGGGCCAGGTCTCGCTGACCCGGTCGGCCAGGCCGAGGGCATGGTCGAAGGCCGAGCGGGCCTTCTCACCGCGCAGGAGGATGTTGTCCGGCCGCCGCAGCCGCCGCTCGGCCAGGCGGCGGCGGAGCTGCGGGGTCAGATAGGTCGAGGCGATCAGGGTCGCTCCGCCGACCGCCACGCCGATGCCGGCCGGGGCCAGGGCGGCGGTCAGCGCGCCGAGCGCCACCGGCGGCGCGAAGACCAGGGTCGTCTCGCCGGGGGCCCGGCCGGTTCGGGGCGGGATCTCGACCAGCGTGTCCCAGGAGCGCGGCACCGGGCGGTTCCGCAGCCAGCCGAGTCGCCGCCGGGACACGACGATGACGCTGTCGTCCCGCATGACGTAGATCCGCGCCACCGCCGCACCCCCTAAGTCTCCGCATCGGCATCCGGCGCGGGGACTTTAAGAAAGTCAGAGCTGGCGGGCCACCTCGGCGGCTACGAACTCGACGTGGTCGAGGTCGCTCAGGTCCATCGTCTGCAGGAAGAGGCGGGTCGCCCCGGCTTCCGCGTACCTCTGGATGGTCTCCACCGCCTCGCCGGGCGTGCCCACGACGCCGCCGTTGGCCCGCATCTCGTCGGCCTCCCGGCCGATCGCCGCCGCCCGGCGGCGCACCTCGGCCTCGTCGCGGCCGACGCAGAGGACCGCGGCGGCCGAGAAGGTCGGCAGGGTGGTGCGGCCGATCGCGGCGCACGCTTCCCGTACGCGGGAGAACGTCGGCGCCACGTCGGCGATCTTGGAGAAGGGCACGTTGAATTCGTCCGCGAAGCGGGCGGCGAGCGCGGGCGTACGCCGTTTGCCGTGGCCGCCCACGATGACCGGCGGGCGCGGCGACTGGACCGGCTTGGGCAGCGCGGGCGAGTCGCTGAGCTGGTAGTGCTTGCCGTGGAAGTCGTATGTGCGGCCGGCCGGCGTCGCCCACAGGCCGGTGATGATCTCGAGCTGTTCTTCGAGCCGGTCGAATCGCTCGCCGAGGGGCGGGAACGGGATGCCGTACGCCGCGTGTTCGGTTTCGAACCAGCCGCCGCCGAGGCCGAATTCGATGCGGCCGTTGCTCATCGCGTCGGCCTGGGCGACCGCGATGGCCAGAGGCCCGGGCAGCCGGAACGTCGCCGAGCTGACGAGCGTGCCGAGCCGGATGCGGGAGGTCTGCACCGCGAGGCCGGCCAGGGTGAGCCAGGCGTCGGTGGGGCCGGGGCGGCCGTCGCCGCCCATCGTCACGAAGTGGTCGGAGCGGAAGAAGCCGTCGTAGCCGCTCGCTTCGGCGGTCTGGGCGACCCGCCGCAGGTCGTCGTAGCTTGCCCCTTGCTGGGGTTCGGTGAAGATCACGAGACGCATGGATTCAACCCTGCCAGAGTTCTCCGGCGCGCCTGACCGGACCTGCCGCTCGCGTTCCGTGCCGGGGCAGTAACGTTTGGCACCATGGCGGGGTATGGATGGATCTCACTTACTACCGATTACGGCACCTTCGACGGGTTTGTGGCCGCGTGCCACGGATCGATCGCGCGGATCGCGCCGGACGTACGGGTGATCGATGTCACCCACCACGTCCCGCCGGCCGACGTGTCCCGCGGTGCCGCCGTTCTGGCCCAGAGCGCCCCGCATCTGCCACCGTCGGTGCATGTCGCGGTGGTCGACCCGGGCGTCGGCACGGCCCGGCGGGGCGTCGCGATCGGCACTCCGGGCGGCGTGCTCGTCGGCCCGGACAACGGCGTGCTGATCTGGGCGGCC
Source organism: Actinoplanes sp. NPDC051411 (assembly GCF_040682075.1). NCBI lineage: Bacteria > Bacillati > Actinomycetota > Actinomycetes > Micromonosporales > Micromonosporaceae > Actinoplanes > Actinoplanes sp. NPDC051411. The sequence goes on from NZ_JBFBAD010000068.1 coordinate 32,874, forward strand.
GAGGCGCTCGGCGGCGTCGACTCGGTGCACGAGCTGGCCAACAAGGACTGGTTCCTCGGCGACGTCTCGCGCACCTTCCACGGGCGTGACCTGTTCAGCCCGGCCGCGGCGCGGATCGCGCTCGGCGCCGACCTGGGCGATGCCGGGCCGGCCGTCGACCCGCGCCAGCTGGTGCGGCTGCCCGACCCGGTCGTGACGGTCGGCGACGGCTGGATCGAGGCCGAGGTGCTGACCATCGACCGGTTCGGCAACGTGCAGCTGGCCGCGGGCGGTGCGACGCTGGCCGGGCTCGGCCCCGACCTACTGGTCAACGGCAATGTGCGGGGCCGGCGGGGCGCCACGTTCGCCGATGTCGACCGGGGCGATCTGCTGGTCTTCGAGGACTCGGCGGGCAAGGTCGCGCTGGCGATCAACAACGGCCGCGCGGTCGTCGTGCTGTCGGTGACGCCGGGAGACATGGTCCGGCTGGCGGCCAGAGGCTGAAGTTCAGCGAATCCCCAGCTGGCAACCCGGCTGACGCCAGGCAAGATAGGTACATGCCCGAGGGGGACACCGTCTGGAACACGGCGCGCGTGCTGGAGCGCGCCCTGGCCGGTGACGTGCTGACCGGTTCCGACTTCCGGGTGCCGCAGCTGGCGACCACCCGGCTGGCGGGCTGGACCGTGGCCGGTTCGGGCAGCCGCGGCAAGCATCTGCTGCTGCGGCTGACCAAGGCCGGCGAGGCTCCCCGCACCTTGCATTCGCACCTGCGGATGGACGGGGCCTGGCGGGCGTACGCGCCGGGCGAACGCTGGAGTGGCCGCCCTTCGCACCTGATCCGGGTCGTCATCCGCAGCGCCCGCTCGGTCGCGGTCGGCTACCACCTGCACGAGGTGGCGCTGATCCCGACCGCCGACGAGGACAAGCTGCTCGGGCACCTGGGCCCGGATCTGCTGGGCCCCGACTGGGATCCGGCCGAGGCGGTGCGCCGCATCTCCGCCAAGCCGGATGTGACCGTCGCCGAGGCCCTGCTCGACCAGCGCAACCTGGCCGGCATCGGCAACCTTTACAAGGCCGAGACGCTGTTCCTGCGCGGTGTCTGGCCGTGGACGCCGGTGGCCAAGGTCGCCGACCTGACCGGCATGGTCGAGTTGGCGCAGAAGCTGGTCGCCTCCAACCGGGGCCGCTGGACGCAGACCACGACCGGCTCGCTGCGTCGGGGCACCACGAGCTATGTGTACGGTCGTCGCGCCCAGCCCTGCCGCCGCTGCGGGACCGCGATCGAGAAGGCCGACAGCGACGAGCGGATCACCTATTGGTGTCCGCAGTGCCAGCCGAGGACGGATTAGTAGGCGGGCCGTTTCAGCTCGGAGAGCCCTTCGGCCAGGCCGCGCAGCCGGTCGGTCGCGTCGACCAGGCTGGAGAAGGCCGGATGCTTCATGTCAGCCATCGGGTGCCCGTCTTCGGCGACGTAGCCCGCCGCCGCCGCGACCAGCCGCTCATAGGCCTCGACGCCTTCGACGAACTGCTCGGCGAGGCTCGCGTGTGACTGCTCCAGAGCCGGCCGCTGGTCGGGCGGGCTGAGCGGGATCGCCTTTTCGACGCTGGCCACCCGCTGGCCGAGGTCGCGCAGCCAGTGCTCGGCGGTCGCCGCCTCGAGCAGTGCCTCCTGGCCCGGCCCGTGCAGCCGGCCGGCCAGACCGACCAATGTCGAGGACGCCCGGTCGAGCCGGTCCCACGCCATCGTGATCGCCGAGCCGCGCAACGCGTAGCGGTTGCGCTGCCGCCGCACCTCGTGCAGGAACGTGCGCCCGGCCGGGAACCGCTCGATCGCCGCGGTGAGGCGCTGCCCGGCGAGGGCCGGGTCGGGCGCGGGCGGCGGCGGGAGGGCGGCCAGCGCCCGGTGGTCACTCCAGCGCCACCAGGCCAGCGCGACCGAGGCACCGGCCGCGCCGGCCCAGATCGCGTCGGGGAGACCGATGCCCGCGTAGGGCGTGAGGACGGCGGCGGCCGCGGTCAGGCCACCGCCCAGCACGCTCCATCGGCGCGCCGAGTTGCGCAGCCGCTTGAGCCGCCGGAAGTGCCTGGCCCGCTCGTCCACCGTCGTCCCCCTCGTGAATGCCGGATCAGCCGGCGGCTGAGGTGTCGCCCCGCTTCTGGTTCATGCTGGCGCGGATCTCGTCGAGCCGGGCCACGCTGGCCGGGTCGGACGCCGGGGCGCCCTGCTCGACCGCGGGCGTCGCCGCAGAGCCACCGAGCTGCTCGCCGGCCATGCTGGCCCGGATCTGCTCGAGCCGGGACGATCCGGCCATGTCGAGGCTCGACTTCTGCACCTCGAGCATGCGGCCCTCGACCGAGTTGGACGCGAGCTCGGCCCGGCCCATCGCGCTCGCATAGCGCTGCTCGATCTTGTCGCGCACCTCGTCGAGCGACGGGGTGTTGCCGGGCGCGGCGAGCGACGACATCGACTCGAGCGACTTGGCGACGGTCTCCTGCATCTTGGCCTGCTCGAGCTGGCTCAGCAGGCGGGAACGCTCGGCGATGCGCTGCTGAAGCACCATCGCGTTGTTTTCCACCGCCTTGCGGGCCTGACCGGCCGCCCCGAGCGCCTGGTCGTGCAGCGTCTTGAGGTCTTCCATCGACTGCTCGCCCGAGACCAGCTGGGTAGCGAGTGTCGTCGCGGTCGACTCGTATTTTTGCGCCTCGGCCTCGTCGCCCTGTGCGCGGGCGCGGTCGGCCAGCACGAGCGCCTGCCGGGCCATGCCCTGCAGCTTCTCGACCTCGGACATCTGGCGGGACAGCTTCATCTCCAGCTGACGCTGGTTGCCGATGACGGCCGCCGCCTGCTGCACGAGCGCCTGGTGCTGCCGCTGCGCGTCCTCGATGGCCTGCTGAATCTGCACCTTCGGGTCGGCGTACTCGTCGATCTTGGCGCCGAACAGCGCCATCATGTAGCGCCAGCCCTTGACGAACGGATTCGCCATATCGCGGTATCCCCTCAATGTCGCTCAGTCGGACCCGCCACCGACGCCCCGCTCTGGAATGGCTGAGCGAGGAGCTGACGCGATGGCTTGTGCAGCCATGGTGTCAGCTCGACGCCACTGGCGTCACGTGACCTCGGGGAGAACTCAGGGTCTCCCCCAGACTCATTCCCCAGGTTTCGAGGCTACGCGCAGTCGCGGCTGGGTGCGATCCCCGAGACGTCCGTAACTGACCATGAACAACAAAGCGGCCGGACTGTCCGGAGGACAGCCCGGCCGGGCATGGTCGAAGGGGGTTGCTAGGCGGCGTAGACGACGTCGCGTCGCGGCTTGCGAGTGGTCCGCAGCGTCGCCTTGAGCGGCGAATCGTGGCGGACCGAGACCGACACCTTGCCGTCGGTCGCGACATTTTTGACCGGGGCGGGCTTTTCCTCGACCGGAACCAGCACGCCGTCCATGTCTTCAGCGAGGGAGAGCGTGTCGCTCACCTCGCCCAGCAACTCGGAAAGGCGCGCGCCCAGAGCTTCGCAGATGGCCGCGAGCAACTCGCTGGACGCCTCTTTCTGACCGCGCTCGATCTCGGACAGGTACCCCAGGCTGACATTCGCGGCGGTGGACACCTCGCGCAGCGTGCGGTGCTGCCCCTGCCGGCGCGCCCGAAGTGCGTCGCCGATAACCCGGCGTAGCAGGACCATGGCACCTCCTCCTGCGGCGGGGCCGCCGGCCGACGCCGGAGGCTTCCCGCAACCGTACCCGTTGCGGGCCAGACCGACATCCCGCCCCGCCGAATTCCGGGAGCACCCCTGCGATGCCGGCACCCGGACAACAACCGTGATCACTACAACATTCCCTGGTCAGGCCCGTGCCGAAGCGGCCTCTATGCGGTCAGCGAACAGGCGCAGGACGCGGGTCACACTTTCGGTGCGGACGGCCGCCCGATCACCAGGGACCTCGAGCCGGAGCACCTCGCCGCCGGAGCCCTCGCCCGGCCCGTCGACCGCCACATAGACCGTGCCGGGCGCGATGCCGTTCTGCGGGTCGGGCCCGGCGACGCCGGTCGTGGCCAGGCCCCAGTCGGCCGCACACCGCCGCCGGGCCCCGGCGGCGAGCGCCAGGGCCACGTCGGGATCGACCGGGCCGCGGGCCGCCAGCAGATCTTCCGGTACGCCGGCCAGGGCGTGCTTGAGGTCCGTCGCGTAGACCACCAGGCCGCCCCGGAACACCGCACTGGCTCCCGGCACCTCGACCACGGTCGCCGCGACCAGGCCGCCGGTCAGCGATTCGGCGGTGGCGAAGGTCTCACCGCGCCGGGCGACGAGGTGCACGATGTCACTGGCGAGCACTTCGGGCCTCCCGTCGCAGCCGCAACGCCTGCACCACATAGTCGCCGCCGGTCACCACGGTCACCAGCAGGGCGGCGCCCATCAGCACCGGGCCGACCAGGTCGGCCGGATGCGGCACCGGCCACAGGTACCACGCGATGGCGGCGATCTGCAGCACGGTCTTGAGCTTGCCACCGCGGCTGGCCGGGATGATGCCGTATCGGATCACCCAGAACCGGAGCGCGGTCACCCCCCACTCGCGCACCAGGATCACGATCACGACCCACCACCACACCCGGCCGTACGCCGCGAGCAGCACCAGCGCGGTGCCGGTGAGGGCCTTGTCGGCGATCGGGTCGGCGACCTTGCCGAACGAGGTGACCATCGACCAGCGCCGGGCGATCCAGCCGTCGAGGAAGTCGGTGCCCGAGGCGACGCAGAAGACGAGACACGACAGGATGCGGGGGCCGGTGCCCTGCAGCGAGGAGGCGACCACCAGGGCCAGGAAGACCGGGACCAGCACGATGCGAACCGCGGTGAGGACGTTCGCCGGGTTGTACGGCGACACCACCCGCGTCGTCGTGACCGGAACCGGCTCCTCGGTCACCGCGACGACACCGGCGCCGCGGAGATCATCTCGACCGGTACCGCCACCAGGTCGACGCCCTCGGTCGCGGTGACCCGCGCCCGTACGAGATCACCCGGCCGCAAAGCGGCCAGATCGACCCCGGCCTCGCTGGAAACCAAGGTGGTCGAGCCGTCGACCTCGGGGGCCTGGTGCTCGGCCCGGCCCTCGATCTCGCCGTCGTCGACGGTGTCGACCAGCACCTCGACCAGCGAGCCCATCCGGTCCTCGGCCCGCTGGGCGCACAGTTCCTCGGCCAGCGAGGTGATCCGGTCGTACCGCCGCTTGATCGTGTCTTCCCGGACCTTGCCGTCGAGGCCGGCGGCCTCGGTGCCGTCCTCGTCGCTGTAGTCGAAGACGCCGATCGCGTCGAGGCGCGCGTCGGTCAGGAAACGGGCCAGCTCGTCGACGTCGGCCTTGGTCTCGCCCGGGAAACCGACGATGAAGTTGCTGCGGGCGCCCGCCTCGGGCGCCAGCTTGCGGGCCGATGCGAGCAGCTCCAGGAACCGCTCGGTCGAGCCGAAACGCCGCATGCGGCGCAGCACCGGCTCACTGGAGTGCTGGAAGGAGAGGTCGTAATAGGCGGCGACGCCGGGCGTCGTGGCGATCACCTCGACCAGGCCCGGCCGGATCTCGGCCGGCTGGAGGTAGCTCGCCCGCACGCGGACGATCCCGTCGACCGCGGCGAGCTGCGGCAGGAGCTTCTCGAGCGCCCGCGGGTCGCCCAGGTCTTTTCCGTACGACGTGCTGTTCTCACTGACCAGCACCAGTTCGCGCACGCCGGTCTTGGCCAGCCACTCGGCCTCGGCCAGCAGCTCCTGCGGGTCGCGCGAGACGAAGGCACCGCGGAACGCCGGGATCGCGCAGAACGCGCACCGCCGGTCGCAGCCGCTGGCCAGCTTGAGGCTCGCGACCGGGCCGGAATCGAGGCGGCGGCGCAGCACCTGCCGCAAGTGAGCCGGGGTGTGCTCGTCGACCGTGGCGTGACCCGGCACGACGACCTTGGCCGCTTGGCGCTGCACCGGGGTGATCGGCAGCAGCTCGCGGCGGTCGCGCGGGGTGTGGGCGACGAACTGTTCGCCGGCCAGGACGCCGTCGAGACGGTTCGCGATGTCGGTGTAGTCGTCGAAGCCGAGCACCGCGGACGCCTCGGGCAGGCTGTCGGCGAGCTCCTTGCCGTACCGCTCGGCCATGCAGCCCGCCGCGACGACCTTCGCTCCGGTGTCGGCGGCCGCCAGCAGCGTGTCGATCGAGTCTTGCTTGGCCTTGTCGACGAAGCCGCACGTATTGACGAGCACCACGTCAGCGCCCTCGGCGTCGGTGCTCACCTGCCAGCCGCCCGCGTCGAGGCGCGCGGCCAGCTCCTCCGAATCCACCTCGTTACGCGCACAGCCGAGGGTGAGGAGAGCGACACGACGGGAAACAGGGGTTACTGACACCCGGCCAAGGCTACCGGGCCGTCCGCGCGCGGCCGTCCCCCGCTCGGACGCCACCAGAAATTCAGTTCTCATTAAACAAGGACCACTAGGGTCCCGCGCTTGTGCGAACTCCGTTGAAATCGGCCATTCGGGCCGAGTGGTCACTGATCGTCGCGCTCGCCGCTCTTGCCCTGCTAGTCCGCCTCGTCGGGCTACGGCAGGACTCCGGCGAGGTTCACAACATGTCTGCTTGGGCCCACCGGCTGGTCGCGGGGGGCGGCTGGAAGGGCCTGAGCGAACGCATCGGCAACTACAACGCCCCTTACCTCTATCTCCTGCTGCTCGCCACGTACCTGCCCGGGCCACTGATCATCAAGATGAAGCTGGTCTGGACGGCGTTCGACGTCGTGCTGGCGTTCTTCACCTACAAGCTGGTCGGGCTGGCCCGGCCGGGCCCACGCATCCCGGTCATCGCGGCACTGATCACGGTCTTCCTCCCGACCGTGGTGCTCAACGCGGCGTACATCGGGCAGCTCGACGACATGTGGGCTTCGCTCTGCGTCGCCGCGCTCTATTTCCTGCTCCGCAAGCGCTACTGGTGGGCCCTGTCGATGCTGGGCGTCGCGTTCGCGCTCAAGCCGCAGGCGATCTTCTTCTTCCCTGTGATCGGCCTGTTGCTGCTGGTCGGACGGGTGCCGTGGCGTACGGTGCTGGCCGTCCCGGCGGTCTATCTCGCCCTCGACGTGCCGGCTCTGGTGGCCGGCCGGGATGCCCGCGAACTGCTGACGATCTATTCACCCGGTCGTCAGATGGGCGTGATCAGCCAGCTGAGCTACACGGCGCCATCGGTCTACTACTTCATCCCGGCCTCACCGGACCGGGTCGGCGCGGTCCGGCTGCTCGGCGAGATCCTGCTGGCCGCGATCGTCCTCGGCATCTACTACGTGTTGATCGTGCGCCGGGTCGAGATGACCGATGCCCGCATCGTCACGGTCAGCCTGCTCTTCGCGATCCTGGTGCCGTACCTGCTGCCCGGCATGCACGAGCGCTACTTCTTCCTGGCCGACGTGCTGTCGGTGGCGGTGTGCTTCTGGCGGCCCCGGCTCTGGCCGGTTCCGCTGCTGGTGCAGGCGTCGTCGCTGGCGTCGTACTTCCCGTTCTTCTTCCATCGGCTCGGCGGCCACTTCCTGCCGATGACCCTCTTGTCGACGATCATGCTGGCGGCCTTGATAACGATCGGCTACCAGGTACTCAAAGACGCCGCCGACGGTCCGGCGCCGATTTCCGGCGCCGGCCTTTCCCGTACGCCCGTCGCAGCACCCAGGATCGAAGTGCCTAGTCCCCGTCAACCCGAAGAGCAGCTAGCGACTCTTCCAGCTCGTCCGGCTTGACCAGCACGTCCCGGGCCTTCGACCCCTCCGAGGGCCCGACGATGCCGCGGGTCTCCATGAGGTCCATCAGCCGGCCCGCCTTGGCGAAGCCGACCCGCAGTTTGCGCTGAAGCATCGACGTCGACCCGAACTGACTGCTCACGACCAGCTCGATGGCCTGGATCAGCAGTTCGAGGTCGTCGCCGACCTCCTCGTCGATCTGCTTCTTCTTGCTCGGCGGCGCGTCGGTGACGCCCTCTTTGAACTCGGGCTCGCGCTGGTCCTTGCAGAAGTCGACGATCGCCTTGATCTCCTTCTCGTCGACCCAGGCACCTTGGATGCGGGTCGGCTTGGAGGCGCCCATCGGCAGGAACAGGCCGTCACCGCGGCCGAGCAGCTTCTCGGCGCCCGGCTGGTCGAGGATGACCCGACTGTCGGCGAGGCTCGAGGTGGCGAAGGCGAGACGGGACGGCACGTTCGCCTTGATCAGGCCGGTGACCACGTCGACCGACGGGCGCTGGGTGGCCAGCACCAGGTGGATGCCGGCGGCCCGGGCCAGCTGGGTGATGCGGACGACCGAGTCCTCGACGTCGCGCGGGGCGACCATCATCAGGTCGGCCAGCTCGTCGACGACCACCAGCAGGTAGGGATAGGGCTTGATCTCCCGCTCGCTGCCCGGGGGCGCGGTGATCTCGCCGCTGCGTACCTTGCGGTTGAAGTCGTCGATGTGGCGTACGCCGTTGGCCGCGAGATCGTCGTAGCGCATGTCCATCTCGCGGACGACCCACTCGAGCGCGTCGGCCGCCTTCTTCGGGTTGGTCACGATCGGCGTGACGAGGTGCGGGATCCCCTCGTACCCGGTCATCTCCACCCGCTTGGGGTCGACCAGCAGCAGGCGGACCTCGTCCGGGGTGGCCCGGGACAGCAGCGACACCAGGATCGAGTTGAGGCAGGAGCTCTTGCCCGCGCCGGTCGCGCCCGCGATCAGGATGTGCGGCATCTTGGCCAGGTTGGCCACCACGAAGCCGCCCTCGATGTCCTTGCCCAGCGCGACCACCATCGGGTGGTGGTCGGCGGTGGCGGCCCGCGAGCGCAGCACGTCGCCGAGCGAGACGTTCTCCGGGTCGGTGTTCGGGATCTCCACGCCGACCGCGCTCTTGCCCGGGATCGGGCTGAGGATGCGCACGTCGGGTGACTTCACGGCGTACGCGATGTTGCGCGAGAGCTGGGTGATCCGCTCGACCTTGGTGCCCGGGCCGATCTCGACCTCGTAGCGGGTGACGGTCGGGCCGCGGGTGAAGCCGGTGACCACCGCGTCGACGTTGAACTGCTCGAACACGCCGCTCAGGGCGGCCATGATCTCGTCGTTGGCCCGGCTGCGGGCCTTCGGCGGGGTGCCCTGGGCGAGCAGGTTGGGCGGCGGCAGGCGGTAGTCGCCGGCCAGCGAGGAGATCTCCAGCTGCTCGGCCCGGGTCGGCAGCGGGTCGTTGTGCTCGGGCGGGGCCGGCGGCGTCTTCTTGCGGCTCGCCGGCACCTTGGGCACCGCGATCGTGTCGTGCACGACCAGGTCATCGTCGTCCGGCTCGGCCGGGGCCAGCCCGATGTCGGCCAGCGATCCCTGCCGGCGCCGCGACGGCCGGCGCGTGCGGACCGGCTCCTCGTCGAGGCCGACGTCGAGGTCGTCCTCGGCGTCGTCGATCGACGGCTCGGGCAGCGGCGCCCGCGCGGTCGAGCGGCCGAGAAGCACGTCGACCAGCAGCAGGAACCGCTCCGGGACCTTCGAGATCGGGGTCGCGGTGATGACCAGCAGGCCGAAGACGAACAGCAGCACCAGCAGCGGCGCCGCGACCCAGACGGTGACCGCGTGCTCGAGCAGCGCGCCCACGCCGTAGCCGAGCAGGCCGCCGGCCCGGTCCACGCCCAGGTCGTCGCGCGGGTGCTGGGCCAGGTGGAGCAGTGCCGCGGTCGAGACGACCAGGGCGGTCCACCCGACCAGGCTGCGGCCGCGGTGCTCGGGGTCGGCCGGCTTGCGCATGAGCCGCACCGCGCCGTAGAGCAGCAGCAACGGCAGGAGCACGGCCAGGCCGCCGAAGAACAGCCGGGTGGAGTCGGCCAGCCACTTGCCGACCGGCCCGGCGCTGCCCGCCCACACCCCGACCCCGACCAGGATGGCCAGGCCCAGCATGAGCAGTCCGGCGCCGTCGCGGCGATGCTCGGGGTCGATCTCCTTGGCCGTCGCGGCCTGCCGCCCGACGCCGCGGGCGGCCCAGCCGACGCTGTGGGCCAGGCCCATCCAGACGGCGCCCAGACCGCGGCCGACGCCGTTGGCCAGGGCGGCGCTCACGCTCGGGCGGGCGACGCGCCTTTGCTGCGGGCGTCTTGTGCGGGATGCTGCCTTTGTCGGCTTTGCCGCGGCCTTGCGGGCCGGTTGACGGGCACGACTGGTCGCGGCGCCACGCGACGAGGACGTGGCGCGGTTCCGGCTCGCCGGAGAGGTTCGGCCCGCCATATCCATCACCGTAGTGCCGCCGGTGGCGTTAGCCCCGCAGGCGCACCGGACCCGATACGAGCGGAGCCGATATTAGGATCGTCGGGTGCAGCCCCTGACCCAGGAAATGATCACCGATGCGCTGACCGCTCGCGGCTTCCACTACTTCGTCGACGCGGACGGTGACGTCGTCGGCAACTTCCAGGGCAACCTGATCTACTTCTTCCAGCTCGGCACCGAGCGCGAGATCCTCCAGATCCGGGCGATGGTGCAGCACGTCTTCGGCATCGACGACGTCCGCCGGCTCTACGAGTTCTGCAACGCGTGGAACCACGATCAGCTATGGCCGAAGGCGTACGTGCACGTCAACGACGACGGGACGGCCAGCGTCATCGGCGAGGTCGTGGCCGACTGGGAACACGGTGTCAGCGCGGAACAGCTCGATCAGATCGTGATCTGCGGGGTGGCGACGGGCTGTCAGCTCGCCGACGCCGTCGCCGCACTACGAGAAGACCGGCCCATGAGCTGAGCACGACCAGGGCGGCGACGATCTGGGCCGCCCGCTCGTGGCCGCGCGGATAGAAGACGCCGGCCACGTGGTTGTCGAGGAAGCCGCCGGTCAGCGGCGGCCACCCGGCCCGCTCGCGGGCGCGGTCCTCGACCCAGGTCAGCGGACACGGCAGGCTCGCGGCCACGACCAGCACCAGCCAGGCCGCCGCGACGACCTGGACCCAGAGCAGCCGGGGCCACCGCCACGCGGCGAAGCCGCCGAGAATGCCCAGCGCCAGAAACCCGAAGTGGGCGGCGACCGCGGCATCCGCGACGGCTTCGAAAAACACCGTTTCAGGTTAGGGGGTGGTGAACCCCAGGGCGTAGTCGCCGCTGCCGGAGTTGTCGACCACGACGTACCGGTAGACGCCGGACCGGGCGGTCACCGCGAGCGACTTGTCACCGTCACCGGTCGCCTTGGCGACCGTGTGGAACTTGTTGCCGCTCAGCTTCTGCAGGAAGAGGTCGAAGTCGGCCCCGTCCGGAGCGTCCAGGCAGGCGGTCTGCTTGCCGGCGTTGGCACGGAACGCGTTGCCGTCGGGCTGCGCCTGAGCGTGGCCCTTGCGCAACGCACCCTTCCGCTGCACGGCCTGGTCGTCACACGAGGCGGCCGGTGCGTCCGTCGGCTCGGTGGTCGGCGCGGCGCTGGCCGGCTCACTGGCCGGCTCGCTCGCCGGCTCACTGGCCGGGGCGCCGGCCCCGCCGTTGTCGCCGCCAGCCGCGGTGCCGCCGGTGGTCAGCAGGGTCAGGTTGTTGATCGCCAGGATCTCGTTGACCGGCTGGAAGAACGTCTCACCGCCGGTCGTGCAGTCGCCGGAACCACCCGAGGTCACGCCCTGGGCCTGGTCGCCGGAGAGCCACGGGCCGCCCGAGTCACCGGCCTCGGCGCAGACGTTGGTGCGGGTCAGGCCGGTGACCGCACCCTCCGGGTAGACCACGGTCTGGTTCTTGGCCTCGATCGTGCCGCAGTGGGTGCCGGTGGTCGAACCGGAACGGCACACCGCCGCGCCGACCGGCGCCTCGGTGCTGCCCGCGACCGGAAGCAGGTTGCCCTGGAAGTCGTTGACGAACGGCTGCGGCGTCTGCCCGCCGGTCACCGTCACGAAACCCTCGTCGTTGTCGCCCGGGAAGACCGACGCCTTGACCTCGCCCATCGCCCCCTGGGCCTGGTCGAACGTCTTGTCACCCGCGCTGCCGCAGTGCCCGGCGGTCACGAAACCACCCTCGACCGAGAACCCGATCGAACAGCGGGCGGTGCCGCCGTCGAGCGAGATGAAGTACGGGTCGGCGCCGTGCAGGTCGGCCAGCGGTTTCGGTGCCGCGTTGCTGGTCACCACGTCGACGTCGGCGCTGTTGACCCCGGCGTTCCCGGCCCACGACCTCGCCTTCGCTGCCGCGTCCGGCTTGGCCACCACGACCACCTTGTTCGTCGGCACATCGACGTACCAGCCGGTGAGGCCCTTGGCCCCCGACTTCGCCGAGTCGAGCTTCGCCTTCGCCGCGTCCAGCGCCTGCTCGCTGTGCTTCACCATCACCGGCACCGCGCCGGCGGCCTTGGCCGTCTTCGCCGCGCCGGCGCTGGTGACGGCGACCTTCAGGGTGGTGCCGTCCGGCGCCAGCCAGGAGCCGCCGAAGTCGCTGCCGGTCTCGGCCGAGAGCTTCGCCGAGACCCCGCTCGCCCACTTGGCCCGCTTCAGGCGAGCCGCCGCCTCATCGGCGTTGAGGCCCAGGTCACGCTGCATCGCCGCGAGAATCTGCGGAGAAACGCCACCACTACCGCCCGGCGCCTTGGCGGCGGACTGCGGAGTAGTGCCGGCCATCGACGGCAGGGTGAAAGCCACTGCCGCTCCGGCCGCCGCCACGACCGCGGCCGCCACCGCGATCTTCCGGCGTTGCGCCACGGTGGTCCGTTGGCGTCGCGCCATGGCGGTCCGTCTGCGTTGCATCGTCGAGTACTCCCCTCGCCACGGGTGCCGTGGGGGCGGCACCGGTGACCAGAGGTACGGACAACGGTTTAAAAGGGTTCAGACTTCGACAACCGTTGGCACAATCATCGGGCGCCGTCGATAGGCGTCGTTCACCCAGCGACCCACCGTACGGCGTACGACCTGCTGCAACTGGTGGGTGTCGGTGATGCCGTCCTCGGCCGACCGGTGCAGGGCGGCGGTCAGCAGAGGAATGACCGGACTGAACGCCTCCGGGTCCTCCGAGAAGCCCTTGGCCGACACGCTCGGCTCGCCGACCACCTTGCCGGTCACCGAGTCGATCACCACCGTGGCCGAGATGAACCCGCCGTCGCCGAGAATCCGCCGCTCGGTCAGCAGCGACTCGCTGACGTCACCGACCGCGAGACCGTCGACGTAGACATACCGGTTTTCGACCCGGCCGACGTGCCGGGCGTGGCCCTCGACCAGGTCGACGACGTCGCCGTCCTCGCAGAGCACGACCCGGTCGGCGGCGACGCCCGACTCGATGCCCAGCTGAGCGTGCGCACGCAGGTGCCGCCACTCGCCGTGCACCGGCATCAGGTTGCTCGGCCGCACCACGTTGAGCAGGAAGAGCAGCTCGCCCGCCGGGGCGTGACCGGAGACGTGCACCTTGGCCGTCTCCTTGTGGACCACGGTGGCGCCGGCCCGGGACAGCTGGTTGATGACCCGGTAGACCGAAGTCTCGTTGCCCGGCACCAGCGAGCTGGCCAGCACGACCGTGTCGCCCGAGGTGATCGTGATGTGCCGGTGGTCGCCGGTCGACATGCGGCCGAGCGCGCTCATCGGCTCGCCCTGCGAACCGGTCGACATGAAGACGATCTCGTCGGCCGGCAGGTTGGTAGCCTCGTCCAGGCCGACCAGCAGGCCCTCCGGCACGTGCAGCAGGCCGAGATCGCGGGCGATGCCCATGTTGCGCACCATCGAACGGCCGATCAGCGCGACCTTCCGCTCGTATTCCCACGCCGCGTCGAAGACCTGCTGGACGCGGTGCACGTGGGAGGCGAAGCTGGCCACGATGATCCGGCCCTGGGCCTTGCCGAAGATCGAGCTGAGCACCGGGCCGATGTCACGCTCGGGGGCCACGAAACCCGGCACCTCGGCGTTGGTCGAGTCGGACAGCAGCAGGTCGACGCCCTCGGCACCGAGCCGGGCGAACCCGGCCAGGTCGGTGATGCGGCCGTCGAGCGGCACCTGGTCCATCTTGAAGTCGCCGGTGTGCAGCACCAGGCCGGCCGGCGTACGCACGGCGACCGCCAGCGCGTCCGGGATCGAGTGGTTGACCGCGAAGAACTCGCACTCGAACGGGCCCAGCCGCTCGGTCTGGCCCTCCTTCACGGTCAACGTGTAGGGATCGAGCCGGCGCTCGGCCAGCTTGGCCTCGACCAGGGCGAGCGTGAACTCCGACCCGACCAGCGGAATGTCGGCCTTGTGAGCGAGCAGGTAGGGCACCGCGCCGATATGGTCCTCGTGACCGTGCGTGAGCACGATCGCCTGGACGTCGTCGAGCCGGTCGAGAATCGGGCTGAAGTCGGGCAGGATCAGATCGACACCGGGTTGCTCCACGTCGGGGAAGAGCACCCCGCAGTCGATCACCAGCAGCTTGCCGTCGAACTCCAGAACTGTCATGTTGCGGCCGATCGCCCCGAGGCCGCCCATCGGGATGACGCGCAAGGCGCCTTCGGGCAGCGGCGGTGGGGGATCGAGCTCCACGTGCGCTTGACTCATTCGCGTCTTTCTGTCTCTGGCCGGAGCGCCGGCCCTGTCTCTGGCCGGGCCCCCGCCCCTGTCTCAGGCCGGGGGGCCGGCCCGTACGTCAGAGGGTGAGGCCGGCCGCCGAGGCATCCCGCCGCAGCTGGCCGAGCTCCTGCTCGCTCGCGTCGACCAGGGGCGACCGGACCGGACCGGCGGGCAGGCCGCGGGCACGCAGCCCGGCCTTGACCAGCATGGTCCCCGGGACCCGGAAGATGCCGGTGAACAGTGGCATCGCCCGGCGATGCGAGGCCAGGGCGGCGGCGGTGTCGCCCCGCTCGTACGCCTCGATCATCTCCTTGGCGATCGGGCCGGTGAAATGGGTCGACGTGCCGACCAGCCCGGTCCCGCCGATCGACAGCAGGGGCAGGGTCGCGGCGTCGTCACCCGAGTAATAGGCCAGGTCGGTGCGGGTGAGCACCCAGGAGCTGGCGGTGAGGTCGCCCTTGGCATCCTTCACCCCGACGATGCGCTCATGCTCGGCGAGCCGACACATCGTCTCGGTGGCGATCGCCACACCGGCCCGGTGCGGAATGTCATAAACCATGATCGGCAGGCCGACCACGTCGGCGACGGCCCGGAAATGCCGTTCGACGCCGGCCTGCGGGGGCTTGTTGTAGTAAGGCGTCACGACGAGCAGACCGTGGGCGCCGGCCTTCTCCGCGGCGTGCGCGAGCTCGATCGTGTGGGCGGTGTTGTTGGTGCCGACGCCGGCCACCACCTTGGCCCGGTCGCCGACCGCCTCCACCACGGCCCGCAGCAACCGGTCCTTTTCGGCGTCGGTCGTGGTCGGTGACTCACCGGTGGTCCCGCTGATCACGAGAGCATCGTTGCGCTGCTCATCGACAAGGTAGGAGGCCAGTTTCGCCGCGCCCTCGACATCGAGGGAGCCGTCCGGGGCGAACGGAGTGACCATGGCGGTCAACAGCCGGCCGAAGGGTCGCGGGTCGTGCGTCATACAGACAACCTAGCGGACGCCAACCCTAGACGTAGAAAGCGGTGAACGGGGCCCAGGGGAGGTTACGCAGCACACTCCAGACCCCCCAGACGATCATGAAGCCGACCATCACCCGCGGACCGATGGTCAGCTGGGGCAGCTTCCAGTTGAACATCCGGCGGCCGGCCCAGGCCACGTACATGTAAATGAGGAACGGCACCGCGAAGGTGAAGATCGCGTGGTGCCGGGCGGCGGCCGGGATGTTGCCGTGCAACAGATACCATGCGGCGCGGGTGCCGCCGCAGCCCGGGCAGTTGAAGCCGGTGGTCAACTTGAGCAGGCAGGTCGGGGCGGCCCCGGCGTCGGCCCGCTCGGGGTGGCTGAGCAGCGTGTAGCCGACCGCGCCACCCATGCAGGCGAGCATCGCGACCGGGGCGACCCAGACCGGCGACCGGTGCCAGACCCGCTGGACGAACCGGGTGAGACGATCCTGCCGCGGCTGCTGGGCGGCCCAGAAGGCCACCCACTCCGGCGGCACCGGCGGACCCTGCACCGGCTGGCTCGCCAGCTCGGGCGGGAAGGACACCGGCTCGGGCCGGCGGCCGGGGAGAGAGCCCGGCGAGACGGCCAGTCCGTCCGCCGAAGTCGCACTGCTCATGGCCGCCACGCTACACCGGCCGGTCGATCGCGACCGCGCGCCAACCGGCCACCCGCGCGGCCCGCTGAGCCCCGGGCCCCGCCCGCCAACCGGCCACCCGACCGACCCCCTGAGCCCCGGGCCCCGCCCGCCAACCGGCCACCCGCGCGACCCGCTGAGCGCCGGGCCCTGCCCGCTAACCGGCCACCCGACCGACCTGCTGAGCGCCGGGCCCTGCCCGCTAACCGGCCACCCGGGCGAGACCCGCTGGGCGCCGGGCCCTGCGCGGTCAACCCCCGGCCCGGCCCCCGGGAGCGCCCCTGCGGAGCGGTCAGAGCGGCGCGCCGACGGCGGCGTGGGCCTTGAGGGCGGCGGTCAGCGGGCCCGCGAAGTCGCCGCGGTCCGGGGCGGCGACCGAATGCAGGCCGAGCCAGCCGGCCAGCCGGTGCAGCTCGGCGGCGAGCGCGACCGCGGTCTCCTCCTGGCCGGCGTCCGGCTCGAGCCAGGCGGCCGGGATCTGCAGGACCCCGGTCTTGCGGTCGGCCTTGAGGTCGACCCGGGCCGCCAGCCGGTCACCGAGCAGGAACGGGAGCACGTAATAGCCGTAGAGCCGCTGGGCGGCCGGCACATAGATCTCGATGCGGTAGTTCATGCCGAACAGCCGCTCGGTGCGCCCCCGCTCCCAGATCAGCGGGTCGAACGGGCTGACCAGGGTGGCCGCCCGCACCCAGCGCGGCAGCCGGGCCTCGTGATGCAGATAGGTCGGCTGCTTCCACCCGGGCACGGTGACCGGGAGCAGCACCTGGTCTTCGACCAGCTCGGCGACCGCCTGCTTGAAGCCGTCGACCGGGAGCCGGAAATAGTCGCGCAGCTCGGGCTCGGCGGCCACGCCGAGCGACCGGGCGGAGAGCTCGACCAGGGCCCGGAACGCGTCGGCCGGCGACGGGGTGGGCGCGTCGAGCACCGCCTGCGGCAGCACCCGCTCGGGCACGTCATAGCGCCGGGCGAACGAGGTGGTGCGGTCGGCCGCGGTGATCTGACCGGTGTAGAACAGCCACTCCAGCGCGTGCTTGGTCGCCGACCAGTTCCAGCCCCAGTGGTCCTTGGTGCGGGGGGTGTCGTCCTCGATCTGGGCGGCGGTGATCGGCCCGCGGCGCCGGACCTCGTCGAGCACGCGCGCGATCAGGCCGGGCTGCTCGGTGGCGAGCCGGCGCACGCCGCCCCACGCGAAGTCGACCGCCCGGTCCATCCGCCAGCGGAACAGCGGCTGGAGGTCGGTGGTGATCAGCGAGGCCTCGTGGCCCCAGAACTCGAACAGCTCGCGGGGCTTGCGGTAGGCCGCCCGCTCGAGCAGCTCGACCGGGTAGGGCCCGAGACGGCTGTAGAGCGGCATGAAGTGGGCCCGCTGCAGGACGTTGACCGAGTCCATCTGGATCAGGTGCAGCCGCCGCAGCACCCGCCGCAGGTGGCGCAGGTCGGTGGCGCCGCCCGGCTTGGGGTCGGTGAAGCCCTGCGCGGCCAGCGTGATGCGACGGGCCTGGGCCAGGGAAAGCGAGTCAGGAAGGGCCACGAGCAAAAACGGTAGAGCAGGGGTACGACAATTTAGGAATGCTTGTGATCCGCACGATCGCCGAGGACGAGATCGACCAGGTTGCCCGCGTTCACGTCCGGTCGTGGCAGTCCGGATATGCCGGGATTGTTCCGGAGGAGTTCCTCGCGTCGCTCGACCCGGCCGAGTTCGCGGCCCGGCGGCGCTACACGGAGGTTCCGCCCGGTGGCGGCGCGGTGTGCGCGGTCGACGACGGCCAGATCGTCGGGCATGCCGCGTTCGGCCCCTACCGCCCCGAGAAGGACACCCTCGACGAGTCGATGGGCGAGCTCTACTCGATCTACGTCGACCCCGGGCAGTGGGGCACCGGCACCGGCCACCGACTGTTCGCCACGGCCAAGGAGCGGCTGGCCGCGGCCGGCTTTCCCGACATGCGGCTCTGGGTCCTCGAGGACAACCATCGGGCCCGGCGCTTCTACGAGCGGCAGGGCATGCGGCCGGACGGCGAGCGCGAGGTCTGGGTGCCGCGCGGCTACACGGTCGAACTGCCCGAACTGCGCTACGCGGTCGCTCTGTAGGCTTCCGGCATGGCACTCGGCTTCGTCCGCCCCGCCCGCCCGGAAGACGCGGCGGAGATCGCTCGCATCCAGCTGTCGACCTGGCGGTCGTCCTACCGGCGCATGTTCCCGCCCCACGTGCTGGCCAACCTCGACGAGGCCTACCTGACACGAGGCTGGTCGGAGGCGATCGAGGCGGCACCGAGCCGGCGGCACCGGGTGCTGATCGCGATCGAGCAGAGCGACGCCTCGACCGCGGTGGTCGGCTTCGCGGCCGCCGGCCCGGCCGACGAGCAGGCGCTGGTGCCCGAGGAGCCGCCGCTCGCCGACGACGTCGCCGCGATCACCGACCTGATCATCGAACCGCGCTGGGGCCGCCGCGGTCACGGCAGCCGGCTGCTCGCCGCGGTCGTCGACCTGTGGCGGGAGGACGGCTTCGCCACGGCCGTGGCCTGGGCCTACGAGCAGGACAAAGTGATGCAGAAGTTCCTGGCCTCGGCCGGGTGGGAGCCCGACGGGGCCGGGCGGGCGCTCGACGTCGACGACATGCTCGTGCCCCAGGTGCGGTTCCACGTCGCGCTGGACCGCGACGAAGAAGAAGGCCGCCCCGAAGAAGAGGGCCAGGCCGAGGATGCAAGCCGCGACGGAGAAGAAGAGTGACTGTCCCGGCCTCCGCCCACGGCGCGACCTTCGTCTACGACGGCGACTGCTCGTTCTGCACCACGTGCGCCGAGTTCATCGGGCGCCGCATCCCGACCCGCGCCCGGGTGATCCCGTGGCAGTTCGCCGACCTCGACGAGCTCGGCCTGACCGTCGAGCAGTGCGAGTCGGCCGTGCAGTGGGTCGCCTCCGACGGCACGGTCGCGGCCGGGCCCGACGCGATCGCCCTGTTGCTGCGCGACGCCGGACGGTTCTGGCAGTTCGCGGGTGGCGCGCTCCAGATCGGCCCGGTGCGGCTCGTGGCCTGGCCGGCCTATCACTGGGTCGCCGACCACCGGCACCTGCTGCCTGGAGGCACCGCCGCCTGCTCCCTGCCCCAGGCCCAGCGCGACCTGCTCTACGGCCCGACCACCGAGACCGCCTGAGTCCGGAAGAGACAGCCCGGAAGAGACAGCCCGGCCGAGACGGCCCGGCGCCCGGCCGAACCACCTGCGGCCGGCCGGAATCGTCCGGAGCCCGGCCGCCCGACCACTTGACCGAGCGCGCGACCTATCCGCCGCCGGGCGAGGTCGCCGGCTCGGCCGGAACGGCCGCCAGCGGCTCGCCCAAGGGAGGCGTGGACGAGAAGCGGCGCCGCGCCCAGACGATCGGCCGCACCTTCTCCAGCGGCAGGAAGCTGGTCATCGCGATCAGATGCGGCATGAACGAGATCGTGATGGTCGCGAACGTGGCCAGGTGGAACATGTAGAAGAACGCCACCACCCAGCCCCGCAGCCGCCGCGGCACGGCGAACACCAGCGGACTGAGCAGCTCGAACATGATGATCCCGAACTGCGACACGATCAGCAGGCCGGGCACCGAGGCGATCAGGTCGGCCAGGGGTGTCCCCCGCCGGATGATCGCCTGGGCGAGGACCGAGCTGGTCATCCAGTGCGGGCCGCCGATCCGCAGTTTCGCCCACGAGGCCAGGAAATAGGTGCAGATCACCGCGATCTGGGTCACCCTCAGCGCCCAGCCGCCCGCCTCCGAGAGCTCGGGATCCCCATGCCGGGCCCGCCCGACCGTGGGCAGGACGGCCAAAGCGACGAGGAACCCGAACCGGTCGTGATCGACCTTGCCGTAGCTCATCGCGATGATCATCCACTCGAAGTAGAGCAGGAAGACCGTCCAGCCGAGCAGGCGCGGCGCCCGCCCGGTGGCCGCGAGCAGGGTGACCACGAGCAGCACCCAGAAGACGGTGTGCACGATCAGCGCGGTCGGTGTCGGCAGCGGCAGCAGGCGGCCGATCCGGAGGGGCTGGTAGAGCGAGCCCGGGGTGTCGGCGTGCGCCCGCACCCACGGCGTGAAGACCACCATGTCGGCGGCGACGAAGAGGTAGACCAGGGTGCGGAACGCGGCGATCCGCCCGCGGGGCACCGGTTCGAAGAGCCACTTCACGACTTGACCCAATCGGCGATGACCTGGTCGGTCCAGGTGCCGGTGGGGCGGCTGTGCTTGACGCCGTGCCACCGGATGACGAGACGGACCTCGCGGAGCGCGGGGGCGGCCGGGTTGCGTACGGCGTACGCGTCAGCAACCTCGCGCAACCGCGCGGGGTCCGCGACATAGGCCGCCTGCTGGCCCTCGATCTCGGCCCGGCGGATGCCCGAATTGGTCTCGGTCAGCGGCACGACCTTGCCGGCGACGTCGACGCCTTCGACCCGGGAGTCCTTGGCCGCCTCGTTCGAGCCGGGGGCCGACGCATACATCCGGAAGGGGCCGAACGGGAAGTCGTCGTCGCCGCCCCAGAGCGTGCCCCACACCAGCAGCACGGCGGCCGCGAGCGTGAACACGACCCGGATCCACCGGCCGCGCAGGGTGAGATTCATCGGACGACAACCTACCCGCTGCACACCAGTCAGCCCCTGTCGGCTCGATGCGCACCGCGAGCAGCTTGGATCGCGCGGTGCGCATCTGCCGCGCGGCCTGGTCGACCCGGTGCCGGGTCTCTTCGCGGACGACGGTGTCCGTGTCGAGGACGGTCAGCGTCGAGGTGGCGTCCGACCTGGCCCCGATCGAGGCGGTCAAGGCCGGCCGGGTCTCGTCCGGACAGATCTGGCCGCGAGACGCGATCACCGTGCACGTCGACGGCCCGCTGGAATGGCCGGTCGACCTGGCGCCGGGTGAGCGGCGCACACTGACCTGGTCGCTGACCGTCGACGACGAGGGTGCGCTGATGCGGCCCGGTCCGCGCGGCGCCTTCGCCCGGCCGGTGGTCAGCGCCTACGACCGGCGGATCGAACGGCTGGTCGACCGGTCCCTCGACGACCTCGCGGCGCTGCGCCTGACCACACCGGGCGACGACGGCGACACCTTCCTCCGCGCCGGCGTCCCGTGGTATCTGACGCTGTTCGGCCGCGACAGCCTGTGGGCGGCCCGGATGATGCTGCCCCTGGGCACCGGCCTGGCGATCGAGACGCTGCGGGTGCTGGGCCGCCGGCAGGGCACCCGCACCGACCCGGACACCGGCGAGGCCCCCGGCAAGATCATGCACGAGCTGCGGCGGTCCGACGTCACGGTCGAAACCGGCTGCCCGCGGTCTATTACGGCACGATCGACGCCACCCCGCTCTGGATCAACCTGCTCGCCGACGCCTGGCGCTGGGGTCACGCCCCGTCCGAGATCTCCTCGCTGCTGCCGCACCTCGAGGCGGCGTTGAACTGGCTCGCCGCCGAGACCGGCGACGGCTTCCTGCGGTACGTCGACACCACCGGCCGCGGCCTGGCCAACCAGGGCTGGAAGGACTCCCACGACGCGGTCCGCTTCCACGACGGCCGCCTGGCCGACCCGCCGATCGCCCTGGCCGAGGTGCAGGGATACGCCTGCCGGGCCGCCCTCGACGGCGCCGCCCTGCTCGACGCGTTCGGCCGCCCGGGCGCCGACCGCCGGCGCGCCTGGGCTGCGGGCCTCGCCGGGCGTTTCCGGGACGCCTTCTGGGTGGCCGACGGCCGCTTCCCGGCCCTCGCCCTCGACCGCGACCAGCGCCCGGTCGACGCCCTGACCAGCAACATCGGCCACCTGCTGGGCACCGGCCTGCTCACCGCCGAGGAGGAGTCCCGGGTCGCGGCGGCCCTCGCCACCGAGTCGATGTCCGGCGCCTACGGCCTGCGCACGATGTCGGCCGACGACCGCGGCTTCGCCCCGCTCTCCTACCACTGCGGCTCGGTCTGGGCCCACGACACGGCGATCGTCGCCGCCGGTCTCGCCCGCGGCGGCTTCGCCTCCGCCGCGGCCTCGCTCATCGACGGCCTCCTGACGGCCGGCGAGGCGTTCGACTTCCGGCTCCCCGAGCTGTACGCGGGCGACCCGCGCACGACCCTCAGCCGCCCGATGCCCTACCCCGCGGCATGCCGCCCCCAGGCCTGGTCGGCGGCCGCCGCCATCCTGATCCTCCAGGCGTGGCTGGGCCTGGAACCGGACGTGCCCAACGGGGTCGTCCGCCTCCGCCCGCTCCCCCACGCCCCGATGGTCAAGGGCCTGCGCATAGCCGGCCAGCCGGTCGACTTCGACGGCCGGTCCCTGATCGGCCTGCCGACCCGGCTGGCGGTCAAGAACTAGCGGCGTTCCACTCGCGGGCGAGCCGGGCAAACTGGAGTTCGGTGCTCCACTCGCCCTTGAAGATCTCGTTCTCGACCAGGCGCGCCTCCTGGCGCATCCCGAGCCGGCGCGCCACCCCGGCCGACGCCTCGTTACGCTCGTCGAGCCGCGCCACGATGCGGTGCAGGCCCAGTTCCTCGAAGCCCAGCCGCAGCACGGCCCGCCCCGCCTCGGTCGCATAGCCGTGCCCGGCGAAGTCCGGGTTGAAGACGTATCCGAGTTCGCCGCCCCGATGCTCCCGGCTGTGCCAGAACAGGACCACATCACCGATCAGTTGACCCGTCCGGGCAAGTTCGGCCCCGAGGGTCAGCGACTGCCCCTCGTCGGTGAGCGAGGTGCGGGCCCACGGCCCGGCAAGCCGGTCGACGATCAGCTGCTTGTCCATCGGCTCGAACGGAACATAACGACAGACGTCGGGCCGGCTGCGGTAGGCGAGCAGGGAGTCCGCGTCGTCCACGGCCAGCGGCCGAAGAAGAAGGCGTTCGGTGGAGATCGGATAGGCAGGGCGCAACTCGGTTCCGCTATGGCTTCGCACGCGACCATGGTGCTGCTCCCGGGCCGCCCGCGCCCGCCATTTATGCCGAACACCCAACGGGACGGGCCTTAGGTGTGACGGGGAAACGCGGCTGGGGGTGGTCCTGCGATGGCCGGGGCGGTGCCGGTAATGATCGTCGGTGTGCAGGGCTTTGCAGTGGGCGTTTCGCTGGTGAGGACTTGGCATCGCCCCATTCATCGGTCAGGGTGCGGTGGAAACGCTCGACCTTGCCCCGGGGTGTTGTGCGGCGGGCAGCGTTCGACCGGCGCCGAGGTGCGGTTCGGGCTGTGGTGCGGCCGGCCATTCATGCTCGCGGTTCCCTTCGGCGCGGTAGCGGTCGGCCTACCGTTCGCGGTGGTCACAGCGACTTGGAACCGGTCGGTGGTCCGGCGTAGCGGCCAGTCGGCCCCGGGGCAGGCCGCCGACAAGCGACGGAACCAGGTCGAACGCGGCTTCAACCGGCGCAAACACTGGCCCGGACTGGCCGACTGGCTTCGCACCGTGCCGGATGGCCTCGATCTGAGAGACAGAACCTAGTCGAGGAAGGCGTCCAGGCCGACCGTCAGGCCGGGGCGGCCGACGATCGTGCGTACCGCGAGCAGCACGCCCGGCATGAATGAGACCCGGTCGAGCGAGTCGTGCCGGATCGTCAGCGTCTCGCCCTGGGTGCCGAACAGCACCTCCTGGTGGGCGACCAGCCCGGCCGCCCGCACCGAGTGGACGCGCACGCCCTCGACGTCGGTGCCGCGGGCGCCCGGCGCCTCCTGTTCGGTCGCGTCGGGCATCGGGCCCAGGCCGGCCTCCGTGCGGGCCGCCGCGATCAGCCGGGCGGTGTGCCCGGACGTGCCGCTCGGGGCGTCGAGCTTGCGCGGGTGGTGCTGCTCGATGATTTCGGCCGACTCGAAGTAGCGGGCGGCGCGGGCGGCAAACTCCATCATCAGCACGGCGCCGATGCCGAAGTTGGGGGCGATCAGCACGCCGGTGGAGGGGTGGGACGCGAGCCACCCGCGTACGGAATCGAGCCTTTGATCGGTGAAGCCGGTCGTGCCGACGACCGCGTGGATTCCCTGGCCGATCGCCCATTCGAGGTTGCCCATCACCACGTCGGGGGTGGTGAAGTCGACGATCACCTGGGCGGCGGAGGCCGGCGACCGGGAATCGTCCTGATCGATCGCCGCCACCAGCTCGAGATCGCCGGCCGCCTCGACCGCCTTGCAGACCTCGGAACCCATGCGCCCCCGGGCGCCGAACACACCTACGCGAATCACCGGGTCAACTTAACGCAGCCCGGCGCCGCTCCCACCAGCGCTCCCCCAGCCCGACCACGGTGAAGGTGAGGGCCACGTAGAGCCAGCCGACCAGCACGTCGGCCACGTAGTGCTCGCCGGTGTAGACCAGGGCGAAGGTCATCGCCAGCGGGTAGGCGAGCAGCACCGGCCACCAGCGGCGGCGGACCATCGGCAGGAAGAAGGCGACGGCCATCATCGCGTACGCCGTGTGCAGCGACGGCATCGCCGCGACCAGGTTGGACTGGTCGGCCTGCAGCGCGTTGAGCGTGTTGCCGGCGCTGTGCAGACCGAGCGCCGACCATCCGTCGGTCGAGATGCGGGCGACCGGCTCGGTCAGATAGCCCTGGGTCGAGGCCCACCAGGGCGGGGCGGCCGGGTAGAGGAAGTACGTGATCAGGCCGGCCACGCTCAGCACCACCCAGCGCCGCATGAAGCGGTAGGACAGCCCCCGGTTGCGCAGCCAGAGGATCACCGCGACGGTCGGGACGGTCAGGAAGTGGGAGGTGTAGATGAGGGTCACGACCACCTCCCACCACTGCACGTGGCCGGGGTGATAGAGGTGCTGCTGGAGCCAGATCGTCGGGATGCGGCCGTCGGTGAACCATCCGAACAGCCACTCGTCGAAGTGGATCATCGGGGTGACGTGCGGCGCGAACAGGTTGTCGGCCGAGCCCCGGGTGACGTTGTAGATCTCCAGGAGCGCCACGACGGGCAGCCAGTCGCGCAGGAACCTCAGGTGCTCGCGCCAGGGCCGGTGGCTGCGCCATGCGATGGTGGCCAGCCAGAGCCAGCCGAACGCCTCCAGCGGGTCGCTGGTCGGGATGCCGACCAGCGCGACGAACAGCACGAACGCCACCACCCAGACCGCCAGGCCGACGACCCGTCGCTTGCGCAGGTCGGGGGTCGGCTCGGCGGTTTCCGGTGGGGAGTCCAGCGTCGTCACGGGGTCCAAGGTTAACGGGCGGTGAAAGCCGCTTCGTCGAACGGACCCACCACGGCCAGGGTCATCGGCTGGTCGAGCAGGTCACGGGCGACCTTGCGGACCTCCTCCTCGGTGACCGCGTCGACCCGGGCCAGCAGCTCGTCGACGGTCATCAGGTCGCCGTAGAGCAGCTCGGACTTGGCGAGCCGGCTCATCCGCGAGCCGGTGTCCTCCAGGCCGAGCACGTACGACCCCTTGACCATGCCCCGGCCGCGCGCGACCTCCTCGGTGGTCAGCCCGTCGGCCGCCACCGAGGCCAGCTCGGCCCGGGTGAGATCGAGCACTTCGTCGACCTTGCCCGGCGCGCAGCCGGCGTAGACGCCGAAGACGCCCGCGTCGGCGTACTGGCTGGCGTACGAGTAGACCGAGTAGGCCAGTCCCCGCTTCTCCCGGATCTCCTGGAAGAGGCGGCTCGACATGCCACCGCCGAGCACGTTGTTGAGCACGCCGAGCGCGAACCGGCGCTCGTCGAGACGGCCGATGCCGATTCCGCCCAGCACCACGTGGGCCTGTTCGGTGTCGCGGTTGCGGACGACCGTGTGCGGCTTCTGGGTCGGCACCCGCTTGCTGCCCAGCCGGGGAGCGGCCGGCGGCGCGTCCTTCCCGTCGAGGGCGGTGCCGGCCAGGGCCTTGCGCACCAGGCGTACGACCGTCGCGTGATCGAGGTTGCCGGCCGCCGCGACCACGATGTTGGGCGGCGTGTAGCGCCGCCGGTAGAAGCCGTTGATCTGGGTCCGGGTCATCGAGGTGATCGACTCCTCGGTGCCCGAGATCAGCCGGCCGAGCGGGTGGTCGCCGTAGATCGCCTCGGTGAAGATGTCGTGCACCTCGTCACCGGGCTCGTCCTCGTGCATGGCGATCTCTTCGAGGATCACGCCGCGTTCGGTCTCGACGTCGGACGGTTCGAGGATCGAATCGGCTACCGCGTCGGCCAGCACGTCGACCGCCAGCGCGAGGTCGTCGTCGAGCACCCGCGCGTAGTAGCAGGTGTATTCCTTCGTGGTGAAGGCGTTGGTCTCGCCGCCGACCGCCTCGATCTCGGCCGAGATCTGCAGCGCGGTGCGCTTGTGGGTGCCCTTGAAGAGCAGGTGCTCGAGGAAGTGGGAGGCGCCCGACATGGCCGGGGTCTCGTCCCTCGAACCGATGCCGACCCAGACGCCGAGCGAGATGCTGCGGGTGGTCGGGATGGCCTCGGTGACGATGCGCAGACCGCTGGGCAGGACGGTGCGTTTGACGCCGTCCTGCAAGGTCTTGGTGGAGACGCGGGCCGGCCTCTCGGCC
>NZ_JBFBAD010000069.1:0-58849 GCF_040682075.1 Actinoplanes sp. NPDC051411
GCCCCGACCGTACCCCCGAGAAGCCGGCGTCCCAGCTCGCCGGTGAGGGCCGCCGCGCCGGCCATCGCCAGGATCGACGGCAGGCGAAGACTCAGCACTGAGTCGCCGAACAGTGCGGTCCATCCGTGCATGGCCAGGTAGTACGGGCTGAACACGGCATCGATGTGGTGGGCCAGATTCCAGATCTGCGGGACCGAACGGCGGGCGGCGTCGGCGGTCGCGATCTCGTCCCAGCTCAGCACCGAGCGGGTGCTGCCGATCAGCCCCAGGACGAGCATCAGGAGGCCGGGGCCGGCGACGGGTAGCCATCGTCGCGATGCCGCCGGCCACGGGACGCCGGCCGGCCGAACCCGGGCCGGAGCCGCGTTCACTTCCTGCGAGATTGGCATCGTCGAGGGACGGTAGGAGGGGTGGCCTGAAACCGTGCTGAATTGACAACTGTATCGGCTGCTACGCCGCCCGGCTCCGCCCACCGGTCCGCCGTCGGCTGATCTTCAGGCGGGACACGCCGATCGTGCGGGGACACCGTTGAATCGGTCGGCGAGGGTTCAGTGCCGCGGGAGTCGTGAAGGAAGAGGTCCGCCGCGGTCACGCCGGTCAACCGGTCGACGAGTTGTGGGTTGCAGATCTGTTCGTTGAGGGAGGCGGCGGCAACTCCGCGGTCGGTGAGGATCGTTGAAAGGAGTGCGGTGGGATGTGCGGCGCTGTAGCCCGCCGCGGCCGCGAGGAGGTAGGCGGCCCCGAAATCGAGGCGGGTCACGCCGGCGGTCAGCGCGGTCATGTTCGTCGGCGGCGACGCGGCGGCGACTCCCAGCACGGTCAGTTCGGGGGCGTAGGACCTGGCTATCTGCGCCGCTTGCAGGACGGCCTGGCCGCCCTGGGAATGCCCGAAGGCGATGAATGCGGTGCCGATGCCGGCGCCGGACAGCCGGTGGGCCGCGCGCATCCCGTCGAGTACGGACCGGGCTTCGCTGGCGCCTACGAGATAGGGGTGTGGGCCGGGCGTGCCCAGTCCTTCGTAGTCGGTGGCGACGATGGCGTAGCCGGCGGCCAGCAATGCACGTCCGTCTTCGACGCCGTCGACCGGCCGCAGGTCGGTGGACGGAGCACAAGAGTCACTGGAT
Source organism: Actinoplanes sp. NPDC051411 (assembly GCF_040682075.1). Classification (NCBI taxonomy): domain Bacteria; kingdom Bacillati; phylum Actinomycetota; class Actinomycetes; order Micromonosporales; family Micromonosporaceae; genus Actinoplanes; species Actinoplanes sp. NPDC051411. Next base: position 1,125 of record NZ_JBFBAD010000069.1, read on the forward strand.
CCGGTGGTGCCGTGGGCCCAGGCGATCACGTGGCGGCCGGTGGGCGGCGGCGGGCTCGCCGGCGTCGCGACGAACCCGGAGACGGCGATGTCGGTGCCGGCCAGGTTGCGGGAATGGTAGAGGATCCGCCAGCCTCGCGTGCCGGATGGCATGTCGGGGATCGGCTGACTGCGTATCAGTGTTCCAGCCGGTGCGGCCGGGAGCGGAACCGGTGGTCGGTAGAACAATCCCGCCGGGCGAGGGTGCGCCACCGCTTCGCCGGCGTCGGGATCGGTGCCGCCATGGTGCAGCAGAACGCGAGCGGCGGCTGCCACGGTGAGCAGAACTACGCCGACGAGTACGACGATGAGCACTCGACGATGCCGCCGACGCGGAGCTGGGGAGGGCATGACAGCAGGCTCGATCACGGCGCGCACCATTTCTGGTCGATGGGAAGGCGGCTGTTGTCGTGAATCAGGGCCTGGGCGACGACGGCCGTACCGGTCATCGAGGCCGAGTCTCCGCCCGGAGTGAGCGTCGCGAGAAGACATCGGGCGGCGACGGCGTTGAGCGGCAGATGGTGACGGTGTCGCCGTGGGCGACGAACGGAGCCGCGCATCGCCGGGATGCCGGACGGCGCCCCGGCGGCGGAGAGAATCTCGTCGGCGTCGATGCCGATGGCGGCCAGCGCATCGCGGTCCACCGCCCATCTGCCCACCCCGACCAACTGCTCGATCAGCCTCCACATCGGACGAGGTGCGAGGCTGGAAGCGCGCAGGGTTTCCCCGGTGGGGTCCAGCCCGGCGGATGTCGCGAACAGCAGGTGTTCCGCGCCAGCTCCAGCCACGGGCGCGGGCGTTGCTGATCTGATGTGGTTCCAGTCTCTCGGTGAGCGCACGGAGAGCCGCGACCGCGCTCAGGCCGATCGCTGGATCGGTATGTGCCGCCTGCCGCGGAAGGTCGACGGCTTCAGTCATGCTGTCAACATATGCTGACGTCTTGAGCCGTGTCAACAAATGCTGACGGTGGGGTTCGGCTGAGTCCCCCCGGTTTGTTGGCTCCATCGAGGCGAGGAAGTGGGTTTCGGTTAAAGGCTGAGTCGTGCGACGAAGCTTCGGCCGGCCGCGTTGTCCACATCGACGGAGAGCTTCACGGCCGGGCTGGTCGCCAGCACCGTGACGCCGGTGTCGGCCGAGATCGTCCCGGTCGCCGCACCGTCGATGGTGACGGTGACCGGGCCGCTGAGTCGCTGCGCCGGGTCGCTCACGGAGATGGCGAGCTCGCCGCCGGACCGGCTCGTGACGATCGAGACGGGCTGATCCACGCTGATCCCGGCGGTCTTCGGCGCGGTGCCGCTCCAGAAATTGGCCATCGTCATGCCGTCGCTACCGCGCTTCACCGCCTGCACGGCGGTCGAGTTCGCTACCACGGAGATGTCAGTCGAGGCCGCCGTCGCCGCGGTCGCGGCCTGGGCGGCTCCCGGCAGTTGAATATAGGAATAGCTCGCGCCGGTTGGGTTGATGCCGTGGTCGTACCAGAGTGTGATGAACCGGCGGGTGTAGGACGCCGTGTCGTCGTACACGCCGCGGTGGTCCATGTCGGTCCACTTCCCGGTGCGGTCGGCGCGGGTCGCCTTCAGTGTGGTGCCGGCCGGGAACACGTACCCGCAGGAATTCGGAATCCGGACCCAGCGTGGGGTCAGCATGGTCGGTGTGCTGCCGGGTTGGGTGAGGGCCGCGGTGCCGTCGACGATCGGGACGGTGGCGCCGTTCGGGCCGATGTTGCGTTGCTCGACGATCGTCTCGATGGTGTTGCCGTCCGTGCTCGTGATGCCGGCGCCGAGGCAGACGATCGCGTCGGCGATGCAGAACCAGGACTTCTTCGCGGTGAGCGTCTGCACGGCGAAGGAGAGCCCCATGCCGAGGGCGGCGTTCCCGTCGAGCAGGGCGCCGCCGGTCCAGGTGTTCGTCGAGCCGCGGCCGGCGCCGAGCGCGAGCGTCCTGGTGTCGACGGTCGTCCCCGGGATGCGGTACTTGTCGGCGGTCGGCCAGTACTCGTTGGTCCAGTGCCCGGGCTGAGCCGGCAGGTACATGTAGACCGCGCCCTCGCCGGTGTACCAGCCTTTGAGGTTCTCGTTGTTGGCACTCTCGTAGGGCTTGATCGTGGTGCTGTCCATCGCCACCGCGTAGGCGAATCCGGGGCGGCGGTGTACGGCACGCGCAACGGAGGTCGCAACGACGGTCTGGGTCGACTCCCCGGCCGTCGCGATGGACGAGTCGGCCACCACCGCACGCCCCAGCACGATCGACGCGAGCCGTATCTGCTCGATAGGAGCGGAGTCGTAGGCAAAAAACGTGTCGGCCGCGATCCACCCCTTGCACTGCGCTCGCACCGTGAGCGCTTGAGCCGCGGGGAGCACGGCGGCGAGTTGCAGAAGTGTCGCGACGGTGAGGCGTCCCTGCCGGTGATCGCTCTCGTAGAACCGTGAGAGGCCTCGTCCCCGGACCGTGTCCATCATCGCGCCCCGGAAGATCCACGGACGGTAGTTCTTCTGGGTCCAGTCGTAGATCTCGGAGACCCGCGATGAGGTGAACGCCCACGGCGTCCCGCGCGTGGCGAGCATCGCGTAGGTCAGGTACTGCAGCAGCGAGATGCCGTAGCCGCCGGTGTACGGGAAGTACTCGTGCTGGATGAAGCCGCCGTCGGTGTAGAAGCCGTCGCCGCTCCCGGCGTACGGGAAGACGTCGGCGATCGCGTTCTTGGCGTTCGCGATGATCGTCGCGTCGGCGCTCAGCGCCCCGCGGACGATCGCGATCGCGCACGCCCAGTTGCGGTTGGCGCCGGTGGACGTGCTGCCGCCGGTGACGGTGGGATCCGGTGCGTAGTGCGCGATCGCGGCCATCGCCGTGGCCACTCTCGTGCCGCCGATCTGATCGTGGAGGGCCACGCAGACGTCGTTGAGCGCGAGCGGGATGCCGATCTGCCAGTCCCACCAGTTGTCGTAGGAGTGCACCGAGGGCCCGTACTTCTGGGCGAGGAACCAGTCGAGGGCCGACGCCAGGTCGTTCTTCAGATCCGCGTTCCCGGCCAGCGACGACCCGGCGGAGCGGTAGGCCAGCGCGAGCGTGCGGAGGCGTCCGATGTTGTTGCGCTGCACCGCCGAGACCGTGCTGCTGTCGAGGTCGGACCACAGGTAGGTGCGGCCGCTCGAGGTGTCCATGCTCGACCAGAGTTCCTGGGCCACCGCCGCCGAGTCGGCGACATAGGCCGCGACTACCGGGTCGCTGAGGTCGTAGCTGCCGATCAGGGTGTCGAACCACTGCAGGCGTACGGTGTCGAAATCGCTGGCGGCCTGCGCGGGCCCGGTCGCGAGGAGCGCGCCGGCGGGAACCGCGAGGCCGCTGAGGAGCAGGGATCGGCGAGAGATCATCGGGCGGTCAGCCTTTCAGTCCGGTGTGGGCGAGACCTTCGATGAACTGGCGCTGGGCCAGGACGAAGACGATCAGGACCGGGATCGCGGTCAGCGAGGCCGCGGAGAGCTGGACGTTCCAGAGCGGCCCCTGGTACGCGTCGGTGAACTGGGTCAGGGCCTGGGGGAGGGTGAACTTGTCTTGCGAGGACAGGTAGACGACCGGCTCCAGGTACAGATTCCAGCTGGTGAGGAAGGTGAAGATGGCGACCGCCGCGAGGGCCGGCCGGGCCAGCGGCAGCGCGATCCGGCCGAAGATCCCGGGCCGGCCGAGGCCGTCCATGCGGCCCGCCTCCTCGAGTTCGACCGGCAGCGTGATGAAGAACTGCCGCATGATGAAGGTCGCGAGCACGCTCGGCGCCCCGAAGATCGGGACGAGGATGAGCGGCCAGTGCGTGTCGATCAGGCCGAGGCGGTTGAACATCCGGAACAGCGGGACGATCGTCACCTCGCTCGGGATGAGCAGTCCGGTGAGGACGACCACGAACAGCACGTTCTGGCCGCGGAACCGGATGCGGGCGAAGGCGTAGCCGGCCATCGCGGCGACCAGCAGGGTGCCGGCGGTCACCACCAGGGCGATGTACGCGCTGTTGAAGTACTGCCGGGCGAAGGGCTGCAGCGTGAACACGTCGTGGAAGGCCGCGAGCGACGGGTGGCGCGGCCAGATCGACGCGGAGAAGATCTCACTGTTCGGCTTCAGCGCGCTCGTGATCATCCACCACGTCGGGAAGACGAAGGGGACGCAGAGCACGCTCAGGATTCCGTACACGAGAACTTTCGTCCTATTGCTCATGGAAGACCCACCTCCGGCGCAGTTGCCACTGCAGGACGGTCAGGGCCAGCACGATGACGAAGAGCAGCACGCTGAGCGTCGCGCCGTACCCGAAGGCATGGAATTGGAAGGCCTGCTGGTAGAGGTAGTAGACGAGCACGGTGGTCGAGGTGCCGGGGCCGCCCTCGGTGAGCACCGCGACCTGCGCGAAGACCTGGAGCGAGCCGACCACGGTGATGATCGCGGTGAGCAGCAGCGTCGGGCTGATCAGTGGCAGGGTGATGCGCCGGAAGGTGGTCCAGGCCGGGGAGCCGTCGGTGCGCGCCGCGTCGTACAGGTCCTTCGGTACGCCCTGCAGGGCGGCGAGGAAAAGCACCATGTTGAGCCCGACGTTCTTGAAGACCTGGACCACGACGACGGCGGCCATGGCCGTGCCGCCGGAGCGCAGCCAGTTGGGCCCGTCGATGCCCACCGCGTGCAGCAGGGAGTTGACCCCGCCGTTGTCCTGCAGCATGAACCGCCAGACGATCGTCCACGCCACCAGCGAGACCACGACCGGTGAGAAGAACAGCACCCGGAAGACCGTCGTGCCGCGCAGCCGCTGGTTGAGCAGTACGGCCAGCAGCAGCGCCAGGGACAGGTTGAGCAGCACCAGCCCGGCCGAGAAGATCAGGCTGGCCCGCAGCACGGCGGGGAGCTTCGGATCGTGGGCCAGCGCCCGGTAGTTGTCCGCGCCGGTGAACGTGAAGGTGTCGGCCAGCACGTTCCACTCGTGCAGGCTGTACCAGACTACGAGGACCAGCGGGACGAGGACGAACACCACCGTCCCGGCCAGCTGCGGGGCGATGAACAGCCACCCCGTCAGCTGGTCGCGACGGCGGGTCGTCCAGTACCGACGGTTCATTTCGCCAGCAGGGGCTGGATCGCGGTGCAGACGCCGGTGAGCACGGTCTTGACGTCGGCGTCCGGCTTCCACATCGGGTCGAGGGCCGAGCGGACCGCCTGGTTGATCTCGGCGCTGTCCTTGTGGCTGGGCTTGACCACGCCGGTCGAGATTCCGTCGATCACCACGTCGTTGAGCTGCTGGGGTTTGAGCAGCGGGTTGCTCTTGCCCAGGGTCTCGGCGTTGAGCTGCGGCTGCCGCGGTGGCGGGAAGTAGGCGGCGAGCTTGGCCGAGTTCGCGTCGTCGGTGAAGAACTTGAGGAAGTCCTTGGCCGCGTCGGCGTGCTTGCCCTTCTTGAGGACCCCGATGCCGGCCTGGCCGATCACCGCGTAGTCACCCTTCGGGCCGGCCGGCAGCGGAACCAGCGTCCACTTGAAGTTGGCGTCGGTCAGCAGCGAGGCGCGCGAGATCTGGGTGATGGTCATCGCGGCGTCGCCGGCGAAGAAGTCGGCCGATACGCCGGGGCCGGGCATCGCCTTCTGCTCGAAGATCGCCTTGTGGATGAAGGTCATCGCGTCGATCATCGGTTGCTGGTCGAAGCCGCAGGTCTTGCCGTCGGACGACCAGGCCTGGGCGCCCCACGCGTCGAAGATCGGCGCGAGGTTGGTCCAGTCCTTGTAGTCGAAGTCGCGGGGCACCAGGCCCTGTTTGCCGCCCGCGGTGGCCTGCGCGGCCGCGGCGATCGCGCTGTCCCAGGTCCATTTGCCGCCGGCCGGCAGGTTCTTGACCAGGTCGGTGTTGACGAAGACGCCGAACGGCGAGGTGGAGAACGGGTACGCGAGCAGTTTGCCGTCCTGCTGCCACAGCGCGGTCGTCGACGCGACGAGCTCGGACTTGTTCTCGATCGCGTCGTCCAGCGGCACGAGCGCCCCCGAGGAGACGAAGTCGGGCGCCGCGCCCTCGAGGATCCAGGCCAGGTCGGGGATGTTGCCGCCGGCGATCTGAGTGGTGACCGCGGTGGTGTAGTTGTCGACCGGCAGCGCGTCGAACTTGACCGTCACGTCCGGGTGCGACGTGTGGTATTCGGCGGCGATGTCGTTGAACAGCTTGACGTGGGCCTCGTTGCTGGTCCACGTCGTCATGCGCAGGGTGATCGGACCGTCGGCGGCGCCTTCGTTGCTGCCGCAGGCGACGAGGGTGCCGAGGAGAAGGACAGCGGAGGCGGTAGCGAAGATTTTCATGGGCGGGGGTCCTCAGTATCCGGAAATGTCGGGCCAGCGAAGCTCGACGCCATCGGCGGCGAGGCGGTTCTGGAAGTCAGCCAGCAGGGCCGGGCTGTTGCGCACCGCGCGTGGGCTCGTCCCGCGGCCGAGGCAGAAGTCGGCGAGCGCGCCGGCGACCTCGCCGATGTTCCACTCGACCGGGTGCAGGCGGTGCGAGCCGTTGGTGATGTGGGTGGTGCCGATGTTCTTCCCCGCCGGCAGGAGGTTCTCCATGCGCTGCGGGATCAGGGCGCCGAGCGGGATCTCGAACGGGCAGGAGCCGATGTCGATGTAGTTGTCCCCGCCGGTCGACGGGTGCAGGTCGATCCGGTACATGCCGACGCCGATCGAGTCGGCGTGCGACACCGCGCCCTTGTCGCCGCGAACAGCCAGCGACAGGTCCTGCTCGACGACGGTGTACTCGGCGCGGATGCGCCGGGACTCGCGGATGTACGGCGCCATGGCCAGGCCGTCGGCGCCGCCGGTCACGTCGCCGCGCGGACGCAGGCCCTTCCAGCCGGTGCCGCCGTCGGGCCGCGGCGCCTCGGTCTGCAGCCAGTACAGAACCGAGAAGGAGAGCTCGCGGGCGGCCTTCTCGACCGCGGCCGGGTCCGCGGCCCCGATCAGCGGTGTCTCGAAGTAGTCGATCGTCGGCCAGTTCACCAGGCAGATGTCGCTGGCATACGCGCCCGCGGTGAAGTTGCGCCGGGCGGCGATGCGCCGGAACGTCCACAGGTTGCCGTCGCCGGGGTTGTACCGCTGGTCGGCCTCGACCCGCCACGGCTCGTCGTCCGGGTTCGGCGTGAACGTCCGGGTGGAGATCTCCAGCGTCCGGGGGTTGGGCGTCTGCCAGGACAGCAGCGGTCCGCCCCAGAACGGCGGCCGGTAGTCGCGCCACTCGGCGTACCGGGCCGGCCGGTCGATGGTGTGATCACCGTCGACGTGGTCGACCGCGAAGCAGACCGAGAAGGCCTGCATGTTGGCCGGCTCGGCGACCGGGGGAGCGCTCGGTTCGCCGGTCTGCTCGCGGGACTCGAAGCCGGTCACGAACTCGGTGCCGGTCAGCGGCAGCAGCTCACCGGTCTCGGTCGCGTCCAGCACGAACGGCGCCGAGAGCGTCACCAGCTCGCCGTCCGCACGGCGTACGGTCACGGCCCTGACCCGATCGCCGTCGGTGTCCGCACCCACCGGCACACAGCCGGTCAAAACCCTGAGAAGACCGTTACTCCGGTACGGCGCGAGCAGCGCGTCGATCACCGCGACGGCGACCCGCGGTTCGTGACAGAGCCGGCTGACGTGGCCGCCGCCCGGGTTGAGGTAGCGCATCCTCCGAGCCGGCTCGGCCAGCGGATAGTGCTCGCGGTAGTAGTCGCGGATTCCGTCGCGCAACGCGCGGTAGCTGGCCGTCACGCCGAACTGCTCGACCCAGCTGTGCTCGTCCGGCGGCACGGCCTGGCTGGTGAGCTGGCCGCCGAGCCAGGCGTACTCCTCGGTCAGCAGCACCGACCGCCCGGCCCGCAGGGCCGCGAGGGCCGCCGCGACACCGCCGAGGCCGCCGCCGACGACCAGGACATCCGCTCGCAGCTCAGTCACGAGTGGCCGCCAGCGTCGTACCCTCGACGGGCTCGCAGGTCAGCAGCCGTTGTGTCACGGTGGGAACTCCTTCCAGGAGAGCGGACAAGACCTCGACGGCCTGCACACCCATCTCCCGGCGGGGGATGCGGAAGCCCGTCATGGCGAGGTCGGTGGTGGCGGGCCGGGTCGGATCGCCCAGCGCCACCAGCGAAAGGTCGTCGGGGACGCGCAGACCGCGGACCGCCGCGCGCTCGGCGAGCGCCACGCCGTCGGCGAACTCCTCGACGAAGACGCACGTACGCCGCTCGCCGAGGAGCTGGTCGAGCACCTCGTCCGGATCCCGGCCGTCGATCGGCAGGTGCCGGCCGTCGATCCGGGCCTCGGCGACCGCCGAGGTGAAGCCCCGCATGCGGTCGGCCTGCGACTCCGGGCCGCTGCCGGTCCCGACGTACGCGATCCGGCGATGTCCCAGCCCGGCCGCCCGCCGCACCAGCTCGGCGGTGGCCCCCGGATAGTCGGCGCCGACGTACGGAACCGGCCCGCCGGCGTCGTCGCGGCGGCCGACGCTGACGAACGGCAGCCCGTCGTCCATCAGCCGGGCCAGGTCGGCCGGGTCGAGCCACTGGCCGAGCAGGACGCAGCCGTCGGCCAGGCGCAGCCGGTTGCTCTCGTGGAACATCCGCCGCCGCCCGTCCACCACCGGTGCGCTGGTGACCAGCAGAAGGTCGCAGCCGATGCGCTCGGCGCACTCCTCGATGCCGACCAGGAACGGGTGGTAGAAGTTGCCCAGCTCGGCCGGGAACACCGGCTCGTAGGTGAACACGCCGATGATGCGGTTGTGCTGGGCGGCCAGTCGCCGGGCGATCGGGTCGGCGACGTACCCGGTCGTACGGATCGCGTCGAGGACTCGCTCCCGGGTCTCCGGGGCGATCCGGACGTCGGCGTCACTGCGGCCGTTGAGCACGAGCGAGACGGTCGCCTGGCTGACGCCGGTCATCCGGGCGATGTCCTGCTGAGTCACACGCCGGCGGGCGGCGGGCATCGTGGCCTCCAAGTTGCCTGGCTAATACGCATTAGTTGCGCCGGGATGTCATCCTTCGCGCCGCGAAGACCCTCCGTCAAGCGTTTACCGTTGACTAATAGGTATTAGCAGTTCTTCAATGTGAACATGCTCTTTTCCGGGCCCGTCCCGGCCACCCGGCCGCCGTTCGATCCCGAACTCGCCGGCGAGCTGCCGGGCATCCGGGCCGTACGCCCGCCGGTCGTCGACGACGCCGCGATCCCGCTGCTGCGCGCCGGCCTCCCCGGAACGGCCCTGACCAGCGACGATCCGCGGTTCACGGTCGAACAGAGCGGCCGGCTGCTGATCTTCCGGCCGCCGGAGCCCGCCGGCCTGCTCTACTTCATCCACGGCGGCGGCTTCGTCGCCGGAGACCACCGCCTCGGACTGGCCGACCCACTGGACTGGGCCGCCGAACTGTCACTCGTCCTGGTGTCGGTCGACTACCGGCTCGCGCCCGAGCACCGCCACCCCGTCCCGGTGGAGGACTGCTACGCGGGCCTGGTCGCGGCCGCCGCGCTCGAACCGGCACCACCGCGCATCGTGCTCGCCGGCGTCAGCGCGGGTGGCGGACTGGCCGCCGCGGTTGCCCTGCTGGCCCGCGACCGGGGCGGACCGCGGCTCGCCGGTCAGCTGCTCATCGGCCCGATGCTCGACGAACGCAACGATTCGCGGTCGGCGCGCCAGATGGACGGCGCGGGAGTGTGGGACCGCACCGCCAACGAGACGGGCTGGCGCAGCCTGCTCGGGCCGGACCGGCGCACCGGGCCGGTCTCTCCCTACGCCTCACCGGCGCACGCCACCGACCTGAGCGGCCTGCCGCCGGCGTACATCGACGTCGGCTCAGCCGAGACCTTCCGCGACGAAGACGTCGCCTACGCCGGAGCCATCTGGGCCGCCGGCGGCGAGGCGGAGTTACACGTCTGGCCCGGCGGCTACCACGGATTCGACACGCTCGTGCCCGGCGCGCGCATCTCGCGATCGGCCAAGGCAGCCCGGATCGACTGGCTCCGACGCCTGCTCACCTGAGAAGGTAGCCGCAACCCCGCACCGCGATGAACCGGTGATTGACCGGTCAGCGGACCAGCGTGCCGGCGAAGCCGTCGATGAGGCGGTGGAAGGTGATGTCGACGGACTGGGGCATGCCGAACCCGCCGGCGGCCTCCAGGGACACGAAGCCGTGCAGCAGGGCGCGCAGGGAGCGGATCGTGTGTATCAGGTCGTCGCCGGTGAGCTGGTAGTCGGCCAGGGCCGAGCTGAGCATCTCGATGGCGGCCGCTCCGACGGCGACGTGCTCGGCGTCGTCGGGGTCGGGTGCTCGTACGCTCGCGGCGGCGCGGCCGGGGTGGGCGGTGGCGTACGCGCGGTAGGCGTCGGCGATGGCGGTCAGCGCGTCGTGGCCCGAGCGGCCGACCGCGGCGGCGCCCATGACCGCGGTGAGCTCTCGCACGCCGAGGACTGCGAGGTCGCGGCGCAGGCCGTCGAGATTGGCGACGTGTTTGTACATGCCGGACAGGGCGATCGTCGCCGCCAGCGCCCAGCCGGTCCACCGTAGCCACCGCGGCAGGACGCCGGCCCCGGTCACAGCGGCGACGGCCAAGCCGGCGAGCGCGAACATCTTCACGCCGTCGAGGCGGTTCACCGCGCCGACCAGACCGGTTGCCGCGGTGGCGGTGGTGGAGAACACGGCCGCGACTCCCAGCGCGCACTCGGCCAGCCTGATCAGGCCGGCGAGGACGCCGAACACCCCTGCGAGGCGGTGGGCTCGCCGGGCCAGGGCGATTGCCACGACGGCGAGCAGGATCGAGGTCACCCTTTCGGTGATGACGTACGAGCCGCGACTCGGGATCAGGTCTCGGCCGTCTCGCCCACGCGCAGCGGCAGGACCAGCTAGTGGCGGCCCAGACCAGTACGGCCGGGGCGGCAATCGAGGTGGCCTCGCCGCGGAGTTCGTGCCCGGCGATCCCGAAGCTGCGCCAGATCTCGGTGACCGCACGGCGGTGTCGCATTCCGGGTCGCCATGCACGACCAGTACGACAACGCCGCGCGGCTGATCGCCGGGCACGGTCGCATCGTTGGCGATCCTCCCCAACCCGGGCTACACCGGCCGACGGGGTTGGAACCGCCAGACGGTCGATCACCACGAGAGGGACGCCGGCGACAATCCGGATCAGGCGGCCGGGAGCACGATGAGGCGTTCCTCGGTCATTTCGCGGACGGACCAGGCGGGGCCCTCGCGGGTGTTGCCCGAGTCGCGCACGCCGCCGTACGGCTGCTGGTCGGCTCGCCACGTCGGGACGTCGTTGATGATGATGCCGCCGAAGTCGAGGCCGCGGGCGGCGCGGAGCGCGGTGTCGAGGCGGGCGGTGAAAATGCCCGCCTGCAGGCCGTAGCGGGTGTCGTTGGCCAGGCGCAGTGCCTCGTCGAGGGTGTCGTAGGGCGTGACCGCCACGACCGGGCCGAAGACCTCCTCGGTGCACACCCGCATGTCGGGTCGGGCGCCGGCCACGAGGGTGGGGCTGAGCACCCCGTCCGTACGGATGTCGCCGCCGGCGGCGATCGTCGCACCGCGCCCCCGCGCGTCGTCGAGGAGGCCGGCCACCCGGTCGCGCTCGGCGACCGAGATGAGCGCGGACACGTCGGTCGTTTCGTCGAGTGGATCGCCCACGACGAGCGTGCCGATCGCCGCCGCCAGCGCCTCGGTCACCTCGCCGGCGAGCGACGAGTGCACCAGCAGGCGCTGGGTCGAGATGCAGGACTGGCCGGCGTGGCTGAACCCGGCGATCCTCACCTTCTCGACCGCCGTCGCCCAGTCGCCGTCCGGTTCGAGGATCAGCGGCGCGTTGTTGCCGAGCTCGAGCCCGACTCGTTTGCGGGGCGCCCGGGCCCGGATGCCCCAGCCCACCTCGGGGGAGCCGGTGAAGGTGATCAGCGCGACCTCGTCGTGGTCGACCAGGGCGTTGCCCACGACGCTGCCGGAGCCGGTGACCACGTGCAGGTAGCCCGGGGGCAGGCCGCAGTCGTCGATCAGCATGCGGGCGAGCAGGATCGAGGAGAACGGTGTCTGGCCGGCCGGTTTGAGGACGACCGGGCAGCCGGCCGCGATGGCCGGGCCGACCTTGTGCACGACCAGGTTGAGCGGGAAGTTGAACGGCGCGATGGCTCCGACGACACCGACCGGAACGCGCAGGGTGAACCCGATCCGCCCGGCACCGGCGGCCGACGCGTCGAGCGGGACGACGTCGCCGGTCAGCTGCCGGGCCACCGCGGCGCTGAACTGGAGCGTGGACACGGCCCGCTCGACCTCGGACCGCGCGGTGCGGATCGGTTTGGCGGCCTCGCGGGCGATGGTGACCGCGAACTGCTCGGACCGCCGGGTGAGTTCCGCGGCCGCCCGGTCGAGAATGTCGGCGCGGCGCCACTGCGGCAGCGGCTCGGTTTCCAGGGCCTTTCTCGCCGCGCGCACCGCCCGGTCGACGTCGCCGGCTGTCAGCGCCGGGACGCGGCCCAGTTCGGCCTGGTCGTACGGCGCGCGGACGATCGTCGACTCGGTGCCGGTGCTCAGGTCGCCGGCCAGGGGTACCGGTGTGACGGCGTCGGTGGTGATCACGAGACCTCCGGGATGACGTGCTGCGCCCGCAGCGTGTCGAACAGGTCGAGGAACGAGCGGGTCGAGTCCTGGAAGTCGAGGAAGCCGAGGGCGCGGCTCTTCGACATGTCGGCGAACGCCTCCACCGGGCGGCCGAGGTCGGCGTCGGTGTGCCACCAGGAGGCGAGGTCGGTCGCCCGGTAGGGCGCGAGCGCGTATTTGTCGCTCAGCGCCGCCCAGGTCTCGTCGGCGTGGGCCAGCCGCCCTTCGAGCGGGTCGGGCTGCCCGGAGTAGGGCGCCGCTTCGATCCCGAACGCCTCGGCCAGCCGCGGCCACATCTGCCGCCACCGGAAGACGTCGCCGTTGGTGGTGTTGAACGCCTGATTTCGCGCGGCGGGCTCGGTGGCCGACCAGACCGCGTGCCGGCCGAGCAGCCGCGCGTCGGTGATGTCGGTGATCCCGTTCCACTGCTGGGGGCTGCCCGGGAAGATGAACTGCTCGCCCCGGGCCCGGCAGATGCTGCCGTAGACCGCGAGGGTGACGCCCATGTTCATGGCGTTGCCCAGCGCGTACCCGATCATGGTGTGCGGGCGGTGGACCGACCAGGTGAAACCCTGCTCGGCCGCCGCGGTGAACAGGATGTCCTCCTGCTCGTAGTAGAAGTTCTGGAACGGCAGACGCGGCTGGATCTCGCGGAACGGCGTGTCAGCCGGTGCCTCGGCGTACGCCTCGAACGGGCCGAGGTAGTGCTTGAGCCCGGTGATCAGCACGGCGTGCCGGAGCGCGGCGGTGCGGGCCAGCGCGTTCAGCGTATTGGTCAGCATCGCGCCGTTGACCGTGCAGTTCTCCGCCTCGGTGGCTTGGCGCGACCACGTGCTGAAGAACAGGTGCGTGATGCCGCGGCCGATGGTCGCCGCTTCGACCGAGGCCTGGTCGTGGACGTCGGCGTAGACGTGCTCCACGCCCGGTATCTCGTAGCGCGGGGCGCGGGAGAGCCCGACGACCCGCCAGCCGTCGGCGAGGAGGGTCTGCGCGATGTTGTGGCCGGCGATGCCGGTGACGCCGACGACCAGTGCGGTGCGGTCCATGGCGCTCGATGATGACCGACACTGGACGCGCCGTCAACTGATGCTTTACGGTTCAGCGGACGCAGGCGTTCCCCGGATGGGCAGCGCGATGACGGCGTCTCATAATGATGGGGACGCAATCGAGGGGATCCCGTGACCGAGCTCAGTTCGTCTGCCACCAAACCGCTGGTCGCGCTGGGTTCCCGGCTCAAACGGGTCCGCGAGCGATCCGGCCGCTCCCTGCGTGAAGTGGCACGTGAGCTGGGTGTTTCCGCGTCGTTCCTCTCGCAGATGGAACGGGGTAAGTCGCAGCCGTCGGTGGCCACGCTCTATTCGCTGTCGCAGCTGCTCAACGTCTCGATCGACGAGCTGTTCGCCGAGGAGGAGACCGCCCCGGCCGAGGAGGCGCCGATCGTCCCGGCCGAGCCGAAGGTGGTGGTCAAGCCGGTCAACCGCTCCGACCTGGGCTCGCTCGTCGACGCCTGGCCGCACCAGCCGCCGCCCAGTCTGCCCATGCTCTCGGTGACCCGTCCCGGCGAGCGGCACGTCCTCGAGATGGACAGCGGCGTGATCTGGGAGCGGCTCGTCGACAACACCGGCACCGGCCTCGACTTTCTCCTGATCACCTACCCTCCGCACGCCAGCTCGACCAACGACCAGCGCATGCTCCGGCACTCCGGTTTCGAGTACGGGTGGCTGCTGGAGGGCGAGCTGGAGGTGACGGTCGGATTCGAGGTCTTCACCCTGCGTGCCGGCGAGGCGGTCGGGTTCGACTCCGCGGTGCCCCATCTGCTGGCCAACCGCACCGACGACGTCGTTCGCGGCATCTGGTGCGTCCGGCACGCCTACTAAACTCATGGTTGACACTTGCTCGCGTGGCCGTTCAGTATCGGTGAACACATGGCATCCCGAGCACTGGAGCAACCATGAAGGCACTTCAGTTTGTCGGTGACGATCGGGCGGCGGTCGGCGAGCTGGACGTCCCGGAGATCGCCGAGGACGAGGTTCTGCTGGCCAGCCGCCGGGTCGGCATCTGCCACAGCGACATCGAGCTTCTCGCCGGCCGCTACATCATCCCGTTCAGCTTCCCGGTCATCCCCGGTCACGAGTGGTCGGCCGAGGTGGTCCGCACCGGCCGGGCCGTCAAGAGCCTCGGCGGCGGCGCCCGGGTCGTCGGCGAGTGCGTGATCGGCGCCGACCACTTCGGCTTCAGCATCAGCGGCGCGGCGGCCGAGTTCTTCGTCGCCAAACAGAGCTGGCTCCACGAGCTGCCCGACACCCTCTCCTGGACGCAGGGCGCGCTGGTCGAGCCGTTCAGTTGCGGCTATTACGCCACGATCCGGGCCGACGATCTCGACGCGAGCGACACCGTACTGGTGCTCGGAGCCGGGCCGATCGGCCTGGGGATCGTGGCCGCGGCGGTCGGTAAGGGCGCCCGCGTGCTGGTCGCCGAGCCCAGCGAGGCCCGCGCCCGGGTGGCGCTGGCCCTCGGCGCCGAGGCGACGCTCGACCCGGCCGCGCCCGGCTTCCTCGACGAGGTGGCGGCGCGGACCGGCGGCGCCGGAGCCTCGGTCGTGTTCGAGGCCAGCGGGCGGCCCGAGGCGATGGCCGTGGCTCTGGAGGCGGCCGCGTTCCGGGCCCGGCTGGTCTACGTCGGCATCGACGTCGGCTCCTCGGCGCCGGCCAAGCTCGGGCTCCTGCAGTCCAAGGAACTGCAGGCGCGCGGCATCATCGGCTCGCCCGGGGTCTGGCCGCGCACGCTGCGGTTCCTGGCCCGCAGTGGCGTCGACCTGTCGCCGCTGGTCACCGCGACCTATCCGCTGGCCGAGGCGGAAGACGCGGTCACCGCCGTGCTGACCGACAAATCCCAGATCAAGGTCCACCTGACGTCGTCCGCGACGCTCTAGAGGCGAGGTTCACCGTGCGAGCTGCCGTCCTGCACGCCCCCGGCGACATGCGGATCGAGGAGCACGACGAACCGGCCGCCGGGCCGGGCACGGTCGTGGTCAAGGTCGCGTACAACGGGTTGTGCGGCACCGATGTCACCGAATACACCAAGGGCCCGATGATGGTCCCGCTGACCACCCGCCATCCGGGCAGCGGTCACCTCGGCCCGACCATCCTCGGCCACGAGTTCGTCGGCGAGGTGGTCGAGGCCGGGCCGGGCGCCGAGTACTGGCGGGGACGCCTGGTCGCCAGCGGCGCCGGGGTCTCCTGCGGCACCTGCCGGCGATGCGTGCAGGGCCGCACCAATCTCTGCGAGCGTTACTACACGCTCGGCCTGAGCACCCACGGCGCGCTGGCCGACTACGTCGCCGTGCCCGCCTCGACTCTGCGCGAGATCCCCGAGGGGTGCGCCGGCGTCGATGCCGCGCTGGCTCAGCCGCTCGCGGTCGGCCTGCACGCGGTCGACCGGTCCGGCGTCCGGCCGGGCGACACGGTCGTGCTGCTCGGCGCCGGCGCGATCGGCTCGTTCATCCTGGCCGGGCTGGCCGGCCACGACGGCCGGGTGATCGCGGTCGACGTCGACGCCGGCCGCCTGGCGGCGGCCGAGCGCCTGGGTGCTTCGGAGACCGTGCTGGTCACGGTCGATGACCCGGAAGATCCCGTACGCCACCTGGTGCCCACAGGCGCCGACGTCGTGATCGAGAGCTCTGGCGCGCCCGGGGCCGCCCAGCGGTCGGCCCACCTGGTCGCCATGGGCGGCACCGTCCTGCTGGTCGGGCTGGTCAAGGCACCCCAGAGCCTGGCCCTCGCCGACCTCGTCCTGCGCGAGGTGACCGTACGCACGACGGTCGCGCACGTCTGTGACACCGATCTGCCCCGGGCCCTCGAGTTGCTGCGCGACCGGCCGCTCGCCGACGAACTGGTCGGCCGGGTCGTGCCGCTCGACCGGGTGGTGACCGACGCGCTGGAGCCGCTGGCCGCCGGCGCGGTGCCGGGCAAGGTGCTGGTGAGCGCCCGTGGCTGAGGTCGCCGTTCTCGGCGCGGGCCGCATGGGCGCGGCGATGGCCCGCCGCCTGGCCAAGGCCGGTCACACGGTCACGGCCTGGAACCGCACGCCCCGGCGCGCCTGGCCCCTGGCCGGCGCCGGCATCACCGTGACCAGCGACGCGGCCGGCGCCGTCCGGGGCCGCGACCTGGTGATCTCCATGCTGGCCGACGGCGCCGCCGCGCGTGCAGTGCTACTGGACAGTTCAGTGCGGTCGGCGCTGTCGCCGGGCACCATCATCTGCGACATGTCGACCAGCGGCGTGGAGACCGCCCGCGAGTTGGCGGAGGCCATCGGCGACACGTTCGTCGACGCGCCGGTCTCGGGCAGCGTGCCCGCGGTCGAGGCCGGCACACTGCTGGTCATGGCGGCCGGCGCCGACGCGGCGATCGAGACCGCCCGGGCGATCCTCAGCGCGGTCGCCGACCGGATCGTCGTGGTGGGCGCGCCGGGCGCGGGGCAGGCCATGAAGCTGGCCGTCAACCTGGTGCTGCACGACCTCAACGCGGCCCTCTCCGAGGCCTTGGTGCTGGTGGAGGGGGCCGGGCTGGAGCGCGACCGGGCCTACGACGTGCTCGGCCAGAGCGTCGTCGGCGCGCCCTACGTGAAATACAAACGGGCCGCCTTCCTCGACGAGAACGCGCCGGTGGCGATGAGCCTCGGCCTGGTGGCCAAGGACCTCGGCCTGATCTGCGATCTCGCGGCGGCCGTGGGGAGTCCCGTGCCGGTCACCGGCGCCGTGTTGAGCCGTGTGCGGCAGGCGTGTGCAGCGGGGCTGGACGCGGCCGACATGGCGGCGCTGAGCCGCTTCCGGGCACCCCAGTCCTGACCTGCGTTCCAGCCGTATTTCATCGGCGTCAACCTATTGTGAACACCGGGCCCGCTTTGTAAAGTGAGGCGCAACACGCGGCGGATCTAGGAGATCACATGACCAGTCCTATCGGTGCTCCGGCGGCCGCCCGCCGCACCGTCTCCCGTGGCCTGATCACCGTCCTCATCGCACTCGTCGCGCTGGCCGTGCTGGGCTGGGCGACCGCCCGCAGCAGCATGAGCCACGGCGCACTGCTCGGCATGCTCCCGTTCGCCTCCGTGCTGGCCATCGCCGCGCTCGGGCAGACGCTGGTGGTGATGCAGGGCGGCATCGACCTCTCGATCGCCGGCACGGTCTCGCTGACGGTCGTGATCATCACCCACGAGGCCTACGGCGACAACGCCAAGGTGCTGCCGGCCGCGGCCCTCGCGCTGGCCGCGGCGCTCGCGGCCGGGGTGCTCAACGGCATCCTGATCGGACGCTTCCGGCTCAACGCGATCGTGGCCACCCTCGGCACCAACGCGCTGCTCTACGCGGGCGTCCTCGGCGTCTCCGGTGGCACCCCCCGCCAGACGACCGACCTGATGGCCAAGGTGGCCGGTGGCTCGCTCCTGGGCATTCCCAATGCGGTCTACTTCGCGGTCGTGGCCACCGTGGTCACGACCGTCCTGATCAAGAAGACGGTGGCCGGCCGGCGCTTCGAGGCGGTGGGGGCCAACCCGCTCGCCGCCTGGGCGGCCGGGCTCAAGGTCGATCGCTTCGGTGGCGGCGCCTACGTCGGCGCCACTCTGCTCTACTGGCTGGCCGGCTTCCTGCTGGCCGGCATCATCAACAAGCCGACGGCGTTCGAGGGCGACAACTACGTCCTGGCGTCGGTGGCGGCCGTCGTGCTCGGCGGCACCTCCCTGCTCGGCGGCCGCGGCAGCCTCGTGGCGAGCGCGCTGGCCGGGCTTTTCCTCACTCAAATTCAGCAATACGTGCTTGCGCTCGGCGAGACGTACGCCGTGCAGACCCTGGTGCAGGCGGCGGCTCTCGCTATCGGCGTCGCGCTCTACACGATCAACTGGAAGCGCCTGCGGTCACGGCAGCGGACCCGCGCGGTCCCCGCCTCGGCCTAGCAAATCATCCTCGCCGAGCTTCCTCGGCGCCCTGATCTGAATTCCCCGCAACGTCGTCTGCAAGGAGGACGCTTCGCCATGTCCAGATTCCCCTCGGGACTGCGGCTCGCCGCCGTCGCCGGTGCCCTGATCCTGCTGGCCACCGGGTGCAGCAACGCCAACTCCAACAAGGCCTCGGCCGACAGCGGCGGAGCCCCGCTGGCCGGAGCGCCCCCGTGGTGCGGAACCAAGAAGATCAGCCTCGGCCTCACCGACGGCTTCGGCGGCAACAGCTGGCGCCTGGTCACCACCGCCTCGGCCAAGGCCGAGGTCGCCAAGTGCAAGAGCGTGACCAGCTTCAGCTACGCCGACGGCCAGGGCAACGTGCAGAAGGCCATCTCCGACATCCAGGGCATGGTCGCCAAGGGCGTCGACGCGCTGGTGGTCTTCCCCGACGCCGGCAACGCGGTGCTCCCGGCGCTGCGCAGCGCCTACAAGACCGGCGCGGTCACCGTGCCCTACCGGGTCGACCCGGGCGGCAAGGCCGGCACCGACTACACCCAGTGGATCGGCGCCGACTTCGCCAACGACGGCAAGAACTGGGCCGACTGGATCGTCAAGAACCTGCCGAACGGCGGCAACGTGCTGTTCCTGTCCGGGCCGGCCGGCAACAGCCAGGGCCTGACCGAGCTCAAGGCGATGCACGAGGTGCTCGACTCGAGCGGGAAATACAAGTTCATCGGCCAGCAGCCGTTCGAGGTGACGAACTGGGACCCGTCGCTGAGCCAGCAGGTGCTCTCGGCCGACATCGCGAAATACCCGAAGATCGACGTCATCGTCTCCGACTTCGGCCCGTCGCTGGTCGGTGCGCTGCCCGAGTTCGAGAAGAGCCACCGGTCGATCCCGGCGCTGGTCACCTCGGACGGCAACGTCCTCTCCTGCTTCTGGGAGGACCACAAGGCGAAGAACCCCGACTTCAAGCTGTTCACGGTGGCGACCGGCAACGACAACGCCCGTCTGGCCGTCGACTGGGCGGTCGCCAAGGCGACCGGAGGCACCCCACCGGCCGACACGACCTTCAAGGCGCCGCCGTTCGAGGACTCGGTCTCCGGCCAGCCGCACCCGGTCACCTGTAATCGCGATCTGCCCGGCGACGCCTACCTCTCGGCCGAACTGCCCGGCCCCGACCAGGCCGCCCTGTTCAAGAAGTAGCCGATCCCCGCGTCAGGAGAAGGAGCGACGGTGAACGAGCAGACCACGGTGGCGGTGGTGCCGACGACGATGGCGCTCACCGGAATCAGCAAGAACTACGACGGTGTGGCCGCGCTGACCGGTGTCGACCTGACCATCCGATCCGGTGAGGTGCACGCGTTGCTCGGCGAGAACGGCGCCGGCAAGTCCACCCTCATGGGTGTGGCCTCCGGCGCCGTGGTGCCGGACGCCGGCTCGATCACCGTCGGCGACGGCACGTTTGACAGCCTCACTCCGGCGCAGGGCCGCCAGTTGGGGATCGCGATCGTCCACCAGCACCCGGCGGTGATGCCGGACATGACGGTGGGGGAGAACATCCGAGTCGCCGTCCCGGCCGGGGTACTGCGCCGCGACGGCGATCCCGAGGCCACGATGCGGGCGATGCTGGCCGACGTCGGCTGTGCGGTCCATCTGGAGGATCGGGTCGAGTCGCTCAGCATCGCGCAGAAGCATCTGCTCGAGCTGGCCAAGGCACTCGTGCTCGACCCGGCATTGCTGATCCTCGACGAACCGACCGCGCCGCTCGGACCGGAATCCGTTGACCTGCTGTTCGACCGGGTCCGGGCGGCCGCCTCCGGTGGCACCGCGGTCGTCTACATCACCCATCGTCTCGCCGAGGTGCGGGCGCTGGCCGACCGCGTGACCGTGCTGCGCGACGGCACGGTCCGCGGCGGCGCCGAGACCGCCGACATCACCGACGACGAACTCCTGGCGATGATCGTCGGCCGCAAGCTGGAGTCGACCTTCCCCGCGAAGTGGGAGGCAGGCTCCGACGACCCGGTGCTGGTGGTCGAGGGGCTGTCGGGAAAGGGCTTCCATGATGTCTCGTTCACCGCCCGGCGCGGAGAGATCATCGGCATCTCCGGGATCGTCGGCAACGGGCAGGGCGCCTTGCTGCGCGCGCTGTCCGGGCTCGAGGCGTTCACCGGGACGGTCCGGATCGGCCCCGACGCGTACGGCTCGAAGCGGTTGCGAAACCGCTGCGGCTACCTTCCGGCCGACCGGCATCGCGAGGGTTTGATGATGTCGCTGTCGGTGCGGGAGAACGCGGCGCTGTCGGCGTTGCGGCGCTTCACCCGCGGGCCGCTGCTCAACGCGCGGGCCGAGGCCGACGCCGTGGCGGCCCAGCTGAGCTCGCTGGCGGTCAAGACGCCGTCCCAGCAGACCATGATCTCCGCGCTCTCGGGCGGCAACCAGCAGAAGGTCGTGCTGGCCCGGGCCCTGCTCTCGGCACCGGCGATCCTGGTCGCCGACGAGCCGACCCAGGGCGTCGACGTGGGCGCCCGATCGGAGATCTACCGGATCCTGCGCGAGATCGCGGCCGAGGGCGTGCCGGTGGTGATCGCCTCGTCGGACGCCAAGGAGCTCGAAGGACTCTGTGACCGGGTCGTCGTGATGTCGCGCGGCGCGGTGGTACAGACGGCCGAGGGTGACGCGATCACCGAGGAGGCGCTGATCCACGCGGCCGTCCGGGCGACCGGTCACCGCCACGAGGAGGCGAGGGCCCGGGCCGGCTCGACGCCGCGGCGGCGGTTCCTGCTCGGCGACTACGCACCGGTCATCATTCTGGCGCTGGTCATGCTCGGTCTCGGTGCGTACGTCTACAGCACCAACGACCGCTATCTGTCCGATTTCAACATCACGTCGGTGATGACCTCGTGTGCCGCGCTCGGCTTCATCGCCCTCGGGCAGACGATCGCGTTACTGGTCGGCGGCATCGACCTGTCGGTCGGGCCGCTGGCCGGGTTCATGGTCGTGGTCGGGTCGTTCTTCCTCAACGACGGCAAGTCGGTGCCGGCGATGATCCTCGGCCTGGTGCTGATGCTGCTGACCGGCGCCGGCACCGGCGCGGTCAACGGCACGCTGATCAGATACGCCAAGTTCACCCCGGTCGCGGCCACGCTCGCCACCTACATCGCGTTGCAGGGCCTCAGCTTCCTGCTCCGGAGTTCGCCCGGCGGCAACATCGGGACCGGGATCACCGGTGTCGTCACCGAACAGATCGGCCCGGTGCCCCTGAGCTTCGTCGTCCTGGTCGCGGTGGCGATAGTTCTCGAGATCGGGCTGCGGCGCAGCCGGGTCGGGCTGCGGGTGCGGGCGGTCGGGTCGAACGAGGAATCGGCCCGGCAGGTGGCGGTCAAGGTGACGCCGACGACGATCGGGGCATACATCGCCTGTTCGGTGCTGGTGTTCCTGGGCGCGATGGTGCTGCTGGCCCAGCTCGGCATCGGCGACCCGTCGCAGGGCGTCAGCTACACGCTGAGCAGCATCACCGCGGTCATCCTGGGCGGCACCAGCCTGCTCGGCGGACGCGGCACGTTCATCGGCACGCTGCTCGGTGCCGGCCTGATCGTGCAGGTGCTCAACGCCACGGTGTTCCTCGATCTGAGCCAGACCTGGCAGTACTTCTTCCAGGGCGCGCTGGTCGTGGTGGCGGCCGTCGTCTACAGCCGCGTTCGCGGCGCCGGTCGATCGACTCTCTAAGGCTCGGCTCTCTAAGAAAGGCAAAAGACAGTGCTGGCAGCGCGGTTCTACGACAAGGGCGACATCCGGCTGGAGGCGGTCGACGTCCCGGTGCCGAAGGCGCCCGACGAGGTGCTGGTCGAGGTGGCCTGGTGCGGCATCTGCGGCACCGACCTGCACGAATATCTGGTCGGCCCGATCGTCACGCCGGTCACGCCGCACCCGCTCACCGGGGTCACGCTGCCGCAGACGCTGGGCCACGAGTTCTCGGCCCGGGTCGTCGAGGCCGGGCCGGAGGTCACCGGCGTGGCCGTGGGCGACCGGGTCGCGGTCATGCCGGCCATCGTCTGCGGGCGGTGCACCTACTGCCGGCAGGGTCTCGGTCACCTGTGCGTGCGCTTCGCGTGCACCGGGCTGAGTGCCGAGACCGGCGGCCTGGCGCAGTACGCGGTGCTCAAGGACTACCAGGTCGCGAAGCTGCCCGACGAGGTGTCGGACGTCGAGGGCGCGGTGGTCGAGCCGGCCAGCGTGGCCGCGTACGGCGTCGACCGCGCCGGAGTCCACGGCGGCGACGTCGTGCTGGTCACCGGCGCCGGCCCGATCGGCGTGCTCTCGGCCCTGTACGCCAACGCGATCGGCGCCGCCACCGTGGTCATCGCCGAGCCCAACCCCAACCGGGCCGCACTCGCCCGCGGCCTCGACGTCGGCCCGGTGCTCGACCCGACCGACGAGGGCTTCGCCGACACCATCGCCGGCCTGACCGCCGGCCTCGGCGTCGACGTCGTGGCCGAGTGCTCCGGCTCGACCCCCGGCCTGGCGACCGCGCTGACCAGCGTCCGCCGCCGCGGCTCGATCGTGCAGACCGGCCTGCACACCAGGCCGGCCACGCTCGACGCGATGGCGCTGTCCGAGAAGGACGTCACGCTGGTCGGCAGCTGGTGCTACCTGATCACCGACTGGCCCCGCATCATCCGCCTGATCGCGTCCGGCAAATACCCGGTCGGTAAGGCGGTCACCGCCCAGATCTCGCTGCCGGACGTGGTCACCAAGGGCTTCGACGTGCTCGTCGACCCGCGGGGCGACCAGCTCAAGGTCCTGGCCTCACCGACTCACGCCGCCTGAGGAGAACCCCGTCATGGAACTCAAAGCAATCCACCACGCCGGTCTGGTCGTCAGCGACCTGGACCGATCGATCTACTTCTACCACGACATCCTCGGGCTGCCGTTCGCCAACGAGCCCACCGGATGGTTCGAGGGCCCCGACCTGGCCCGCGGCGTCGGGGTGCCGGACGCCAAGCTGCGCCAGGTCTGCCTGTGGGTCGGCGAGGCCTCCACGATGGAGCTGATCGAATACGGAAACCGCCCGGCCACCAGCACCGAGCCGATCCCCAACAACCACCTCGGCGCCGCCCACATCTGCTTCCGGGTCGACGACATCCGCGCGACCAAGGCCGAGCTGGAGAGCAAGGGCGTGACCTTCTACTCCGAGATCAACGTGGTCGACGAGGGGCCGCTGGCCGGGTGGCGCTGGTGCTACTTCAGCGATCCGGACGGGCTCGCGCTCGAACTGGTCGAGGTGGCCTATTACCTCAAGGACGAGCGCGAGGCCAACGCGGCCGAATACCTGCGTACCCGCCCCGCCCTGAACCTTCTGATCAAGGAGTGACCGCCATGGGTACACCCACGTTCGGGACGAACGAGGTCGACTGGGAGAACCGGCTCGATCTCGCCCGGCTGCGCCGCGAGCGCGTGCGCAAGCTCAAGGCCGAGCTCGACCGGTCCGACCTGGGCGCGCTGGTCACCTTCGACTTTCACAACATCCGGTACATGACGTCGACCCACATCGGCACGTGGGCGATGGACAAGCTGATCCGGTTCGCGATCCTGCCGCGCGGCGGCGACCCGGTGTTGTGGGACTTCGGGTCGGCCGCCCGCCACCACCAGCTCTACAGCCCCTGGCTCGACGAGCCGCACGCGGCGGCCGGGCGCGGCGAGCACTACGGGTCCCGCGCCGGCATCTCGACCCTGCGCGGCGCGATCTCAACCGGTGCCGGCCGGGCCGAGGACGTCGCCGCCAAGATCGCTCAGGTGATGGCGGACTTCGGGCTGGCCGGCCAGCCGATCGGCGTCGACATCATCGAGCCGCCGGTGCTGGAGGCGTTGCAGCGCCTCGGTTTCCCGGTGGTCGACGGCCAGCAGCAGTTCCTGGAGGCGCGCCGGGTCAAGACCCAGGACGAGATCGGCCTGCTCACCCAGGCGGTGTCCATGGTCGACGCGGCGTACGAAGACCTGTACGAGTTCCTGCGCCCGGGCGTCCGCGAGAACGAGTGCGTGGGGCTGGTCAGCAAGAAACTCTTCGACCTCGGCTCGGAACACGTCGAAGGGGTCAACGCGATCTCCGGCGAACGCTGCTCGCCGCACCCGCACATGTTCTCCGACCGGCTGATCCGGCCCGGCGACCCCGCGTTCTTCGACATCCTGCACAGCTACCAGGGCTACCGCACGTGCTACTACCGCACGTTCGCGGTCGGCAGCGCCTCACCCGGCATGCACGGGGCGTACAAGGTCTGCCGTGAGCTGATCGACAACGCGATCAGCCTGGTCAAGCCGGGCGCGACGACCGCCGACATCGTGCAGGTGTGGCCGGACGCGACCGACTTCGGGTTCCCCGACGAGGAAGCGGCGTTCGGCCTGCAGTACGGCCACGGTGTGGGGCTGAGCATCTGGGAGCGCCCGATCTTCAGCCGCCTCAACTCGATCGAGAACCCGGAGACGCTCGAGCCCGGGCAGGTGTTCGCGCTCGAGACGTACTGGCCGGCCGCCGACGGGTGGGGCGCGGCCCGGATCGAGGAGGAGATCCTGGTGACCGAATCCGGCTGCGAGGTGATCACGAAGTTCCCGGCCGAGGAGCTGCTGGTCGCCGGCCGGCGCTACTACACGGCTGGGGGCGAGCTGCCGGCCGTACGCGACAGCCAGTCCCACCTCAACAACCGCCCGTCCGACGGGAGGGCAACGGCATGAGGCTGCCCCTGGCCGAGCACGGCTACGGCGCTCACCCGGCGGTGCTGCCCCCGGACGACCCGACGCGCCACGACAACGACGCGGTGCCGATGCCGGTGCGGCTCGCGCTCTACCGCAAGATGCAGGAGATGCGCCTGTTCGAGAAGCGGGCGTACGACCTGTTCATGCGGCAGCTGGTCAAGGGCACGACCCACCTCTCGCTCGGCATGGAGGCGATCGCGGCCGGCTTCGGCGTGGCGATGCGCTCCGACGACCTCACCTTCGCCACCTATCGGGGGCACGCGCACACGCTGGCCCGTGGCGTGCCGATGACGCCGGTGCTGGCCGAACTGCTGGGCCGGGCCAACGGGCTGATGGGCGGCAAGGGCGGCTCGATGCACCTGACCAGCGTCAAGCACGGGGTGCTCGGCTCGTACGCGATCATCGGCGCCCACCTGACCATCGCCAACGGGGCCGCCTGGTCGGCGCAGTATCGGGGGTCGGGCCAGGTGACGACCTGCTTCTTCGGCGACGGCACGACCAATATCGGCGCCTTCCACGAGGCGCTCAACTATGCCGCCGTGTTCCAGCTGCCGATCGTCTTCGTGTGCGAGAACAACCTGTACATGG
The DNA here is from genome assembly GCF_040682075.1 of Actinoplanes sp. NPDC051411. Taxonomy (NCBI): domain Bacteria; kingdom Bacillati; phylum Actinomycetota; class Actinomycetes; order Micromonosporales; family Micromonosporaceae; genus Actinoplanes; species Actinoplanes sp. NPDC051411. The sequence goes on from NZ_JBFBAD010000069.1 coordinate 27,025, forward strand.
AATACACCGCGACGGCGGACATCACCGCCGTACCCCGGCCGGCCGCGGACCGTGCGTCCGCCTACGGCCTTGACCCGATCGTGGTCGACGGCAACGACGCCGACGACGTCTACCAGAACGCCACCGCGGCGATCCAGCGAGCCCGGGCCGGCGGCGGACCGTCCCTCATCGAGGCGGTGACCTATCGCCACGGCGGCCACTCGCGGGCCGACCCGGGCAAATACCGGCCGGCCGACGAGATCGAGGCCTGGATGAAGTACGACCCGATCACCGTCTACCGCGGCCGTCTGCTGCGGCTCGGCGTCGACCAGGCCTCGATCGACCGGATCGACCAGGACGTCACGGCCGAGGTCGAGAAGGCCACCGAGGAGGCGGTCGCCGGTGAACTGCCCTCGCCGGCGGCGGCGATGACCGACCTGTGGGCGGACGGAGGATCGTCATGGCGCAACTGACCTACCGCAGCGCGGTCGCCCGCGGCATCGCCCAGGAGATGCGCCGCGACGAGCGGGTCGTCCTGATCGGCGAGGACATCGCCGGCTCGGGCGGCGTCTTCAAGACCACCGTCGGGCTGCTCGACGAGTTCGGCCCCCGGCGCGTGATCGACACCCCGATCTCCGAGCAGGCCATCCTCGGCGCGGCCATGGGCGCCGCGATGACCGGCATGCGCCCGGTCGCCGAGATCATGTTCTCGGACTTCTTCGCGGTCTGCTGGGACATCGTGGTCAACGAGATCGCCAAGACCCGCTACATGACCGACGGCCAGGTCACGATCCCGCTCGTGATCAAGACGGGCAACGGCGGCAGCCTGCGCTTCGGCGCCCAGCACTCGCAGGCGATCGAGAACTGGGCGATGGCCGTCCCCGGGCTCAAGGTGGTCACGCCCTCCACCCCGCGCGACGTCGTCGGGCTGATGGCGGCCGCGGTGCGCAGCGACGACCCGGTGCTGTTCTTCGAGCACAAGGGCCTGTACGCGATGAAGGACGAGGTGCCGGACGGCGACATCGTCGACGAACTCGGCAAGGCCGTCATCCGCCGCACCGGCAGCGACGCGACGATCCTCTCGCTCGGGCTCACCGTCGGGCGCGCCCTCGAGGCGGCCAAGGAACTCGCCGCCACCGGCATCGAGGCCGAGGTGATCGACGTCCGGTCGCTGGTGCCGCTCGACGTCGAGACCATCCTGGCCTCGCTCAACAAGACCGGCCGGCTCTTCACGGTCGAGGAGAACCCGCGGTTGCTCGGCTGGGGCGCGGAGATCGCGTCGATCGCGGCCGAGGAGGGCTTCTGGGACCTCGACGGCCCGGTCCAGCGGATCACCACGCCGCACATCCCGCTGCCGGCCGCCGACTCGCTGGAAGATCTCGTGATCCCGTCGGCCGACCTGGTGGCGGCCACGGTGACCAAGGCCCTGCAACCGTGACGGTCGCCGCCCCCATCCGGCGGTCGCCCTGGCACCGGCTGTCGCCCCGGGCCCGGCGGGCGGCGGCCGAGGCCGAGGTCGTGAGCATCCAGCGAGTGCCGCGCCACGAACTGTCACCGCGAGCCCGCCGGCAAGCTGCCGAGCAACCGCGGTCGCCGTCCGCACCGGCCGAGGCGAGAGGCCGAGAGGCAGCGGCGTTCGCGGTCGGGGAGGTCGACGTCGATGTCACGGGTCTCGGCGGTTCGGTTCTAACCTACGTGGCCCGGGCGATCGCCGAGGCGGTGCCGTCGCGAGCCGTGCACCTCGCGATCGGCATGGGCGGTCCGGTGATTCGCGACGCCGGCGACCTCAGCCTGGCCGGCCTGACGCGCCGGCTCAGCGAACCTGACCCCGACCCGAAGGCATCCGGCCCGGGCACATCGGGGGCGACTCTGACGATCGTGGTGTCCGGGCTGACGGCCGAGACGGTGCCGCCCGAGCCGGGACAACTCGGCACCCTCGTCGTCGGGCAGGCGGTGGAACGACCCGCCGTGGTGCGGCTGACCGGCGGTGGCTCGGGCATCGCCGTGCGTTCATTCGCGCGCCTCACTTTCTCCTACGACCACCGGGCGCTCCGCCGCGACGGCGCCGCCCGGTTCCTGACCGCTGTGAAGCACCGTCTGGAGGCGCCATGGACCTCGGCCGGCTAGGCCACCTCGCCTACTCCACCCTCGTCCACCCCGGCGACACCTGGGAGGAGATGAGGGCGAGCCTCGAAACGTACGCACCGGCGGTGAAGAAGCAGGTCGCGCCGGACGACCCGTACGGCGTCTCGCTCCGGATCTCCGGAGCCTCGGCCCGGACCCTCGCCGCCGACCCGGCCGAACGCACCCGCCTGCGGATCTGGCTGGCCCAGCACGACATGTACGTGTTCACCGTCAACGCCTTCCCGCACGGCCCGTTCAAGGGCCGCACCGTGATGGAGGACGTCTACGAGCCGGACTGGTCGACCGAGGAACGCGTCACGTACACCAACCAGGTCGCCGACATCCTGGCCGAGATCACCCCGGCCGAGGTGTCGCCGTCGATCCAGACCGCGCCGCTGGCGTTCCGGGCCAACGTGCACTCCGACGAGGACGTCGCCGCCATCACGCGCAACGTGCTGCGGACGGTGGCTCACCTGATCGAGCTGGAGCGGCGTACCGGGCGGCGGGTCAAGCTGGCGCTGGAGCCGGAGCCGTTCTGCCTGCTGGAGACCACGGGGGAGACGCTGGACTACTTCCGCCGATGGGTGTGGTCGGCCGGCGGCCTCCGTACGCTCTGCGAGCTGACCGGACTGCCGGCCAGCGAGGCTGCCGGTCTGGTGCGCCGGCATCTCGGTGTGGTGTTCGACATCGGCCATCAGTCGGTCGAGTTCGAGGACATCGGGGCCTCGCTGCGGGCGCTGCGGGACGCGGGTGTGCCGATCTTCAAGCTGCAGGCGGCGGCCGCGCTGCGTGTGCCCGAGGTGACCGACGAGTCGGTGGCGGCGCTCGGCGCGTTCACCGGCACCATCTACCTCAGCCAGACCACTGAGGAGCGCGACGGCCGGCTCACCAAGATGCTCAACCTGTCCGACGCGATCGACGCCTGGCGGGCTGACCCGTCCGGCAGCCGGGAGTGGCGCACCCACTTCCACGTGCCGATCTTCCTCGACGACCTGGGGGAGTTCGGGACGACCCGATCGGGCATCGAGGACGCGCTGGCCCTGCACGCCGAGGTGCCGCTCTCGGACCACCTCGAGATCGAGACCTACACCTGGGACGTTCTTCCCTCCCACCTCAAGACCGGCGACATCGTCGACTACGTGGTCCGCGAATGGACCTGGCTGACCGATCACCTTCCGGGGTGAGAGCCGCTCAGGGGTGCGCGGTGGCGGTCACCGTCGGCGTGAACCACTGCTGGAACCGCGGGGTGTAGTGGAAGTCGCCGATCCAGTCGTAGTGCTGGGGGTAGTGATGCTCGGGTGGTGCGGCCCGCCAGTTCGCCTGGTTGTCCGGGTCGCCCGAGCCGGTGTAGCGGCTGATCGCCGGGTAGGGGAAGGTGGCCTGGGTGCGCACGATCGACGCGTCGGTGCCCGGCGCCCGGTACGAAGTGACGACCTTGCCCGGCGCGGCCCCTTGTTCGCGCCAGGCGATCAGCGGTGAGAGGTAGTCGGCGCCCGCGGTGCCGCCGCCGCAATGGCCTTCGCCGGTCGGCATGTAGAGCTTCACGAAGCCGTCCGTCCGCTTCTGCCCGAGCGTTCGGGTCACGGCGTCGAAGTAGTTGAGCGTGGCGAACGGTGAGCTGCCGGTGTCGCCCCATCCGTCCCAGATGATCAGTTTGCCGCCGTGCCGCTGGAAGGCGGCCAGATCGGGGTCGGTGGCGTCGATGGCCGCACTGGTCTGGGTGAGGTAGCGCCACTGGTCCGCGGTGAACCGCATGTTCTGGTTGGTGATGCCGGTCGGCCCGTTCCATCGGGCGTCGTAGTTCGGGAAGTCGTAGGAGTAGACGAACTCGAAGCTGGTGTTCACACCGAACTTCTGGCCTGGTTGCAGCGCGGTGCCGCCGATCCATGACAGTTCGGACCCGTAGGGCAGGCCGCCGACGGCGAGGTGTGTTCCGCGCTCGTCGACCGGGCCGGACCAGATGCGGTTCGCGGCGGCCGCTTGGGCCCCGGTGAGGCAGGTCGCGGCCGGGCAGACGAGCGTGCGGGCGTCGAAGTGGCAGCCGCGTGGGTCGGCGACCTCGGTGCCGATGCCGCCGTCACGGTAGCCGCACGCCTTGAGCACGGCCGTGTGCAGTGCCGGGATCTTGTCGGCGGTGAGGATCGCCGTCCCGTCGGGATGGGAGTTGGCGCGCACGTTCCAGCCGTGCTCGAAGGTGTTCTCGACGACGTCGTCGATGGTCGGCGAGGCGGCGATGATGCCGTCGTAGTCGTCCGGGTAGCGCTGAGCCTCCATGAGCGCTTCGCGCCCGCCGTTCGAGCAGCCGGTGAAGTACGAATAGCGGGCCGGCTGCCCGTAGTACGCACGGATGACGGCCTTGCTGGCGAGCGTCACCTTGTGCATGCCGGCGTAGCCGAAGTCGATGATGGCGGTCGGATTGTTGAGGCCCCACAGGCCGTCGGCGGCGAACGTGCCGCCGGTGTGGCCGAGGTCGGTGGAGGCGACGGCCAGCTCTCCGGACTGCACCTGTGGGCACCCGGTGGTCGATTCGGTGGTGGCGTTGACGTTGACCGAGCCGCAGTAGCCGCCGCAGCCGACCATCAGGAAGCGTTGCGTCCAGCCGGTCAGCGGCAGCTTCAGCTCGAAGCGCACGGCGCCGGTGTGGCCTTTGACGTCACAGGTGGCCGGGCCGGCGGTGGCGGCGTCGATCCGTGCCGGTGCTCCGGCGACTCCGCGGAAGTCGTGGTCGAGGAGGGCGGCGCACCCGGCCGCCGCACCCGAGGCGGAGGCGGAGGCCGACGAGCCTGCTACCAGGCCGCCGGTGACGAGGGCGAGTATGACGAGGAGAGCGCGTGGTCGCATCAGGGCTCCTGGTCGAGGAAGGTCGGGAGGATCGAGGGGGGCATCGGTCCCTTGTTGCGCCGGCCCTGGCCCATCTCCTCCCAGGCGTGGGCGAGGATGCCGACGCTGCGGCTGAGCACGAACAGCCCGCGCGCGAGGGGAGCGGCGAAGCCCAGCTCGGCGTAGATGACCGCGGTGGCACCGTCGATGTTCATCGGCACGGGCGAGAGCGCCGCCTCGACGCCGAGGGCGGCGCGCAGGTAGTGGCCCTCGACCACGCCTTCCGCGACCGCCTCCTCGACGAGGCCGAGCAGGGGGTCCCGGCGCGGATCTCGGGTGTGGAAACGGTGACCGAAGCCGGGCAGGTAGCGGATCCCGCGCTCGCGCCAGCGCGTGATGGTCGTCTGGACGCCGAAAGCATGAACCTCGGACAGCAGCTCGACGCATTGCTCGCCGGCGCCGCCGTGGGAGTCGCCGAGCGAGTTGACCGCGCTGGCCATGGCGTTGTTGAGCCCGACACCGCAGGTCGCGGTCATCCGGGCGATCGCGATCGAGGGCGCGTGCGGGCCGTGGTCGACGCCGGCCACCAGCGCGGCCTCGAACAGGCGCATCTGGGCGGGGGTGGGCAGGTCGCCGCGGACCATCAGCCAGATCATCGAGCCGAATCCGGTGGTGCCGATCAGTTCCTGGACCGGGTGGCCTCTCAGCTCGATGCGGTTGGGTTCGATGCGGGACACCGCGGTGCCCCACCAGTCGGCGACCCGCTCATCGCTCATCTCAGTAGACCTCGACCTTTCCGGTCGGCCGCGGGCTGTAGCTGTCGTTGTAGAAGTACTCGCCGCGGCGCTTGAACGTGTAGGAGAACGATTCACCCGGCTTCAGCCGGACGTTGAACAGGCCCTCGAAGAACTGGGTGGCGCTGTGGTCGTGAACGTTGTCGGCCGGGTTGACGAAGGTGACCGTGGTGCCCACCGGCACCCGCAGCCAGGTCGGTGCCATCGCGTTCACGGCGGTCGACTCGGTCGCTCCGATCGTGGAGGAAGCGGGGTCGTACGTCCGGGCGAGCACGACGGTGTTGTTGACCGCGCTGCCCTCGACGGCGCTTCCCGATACCGGACGGCGTACGGTCGGAGGCGCCGGCGTGGCCGCCGGCGCGACCTTCCCGCCGAGCTTGAAGGCCCAGAGAAAGTCGCCCCGAGGTGCGGAGGCGCCGTAGGGAATGTCGGTGCCCCCGGCATAAACCGCGAGATACTGCTCGCCGTCGATCTCGTACGAGATCGGGCTGCTGCTGATCGCCGCGCCGGTCTGCCAGCGCCACAGCTCGCGTCCGCTGGACGCGTCGAGCCCGAGCAGGTTCCCGTCCGGCTGACCGATGAAGATCAGGCCGCCGCCGGTGCTGAGCACGCCGTTGCCGTGCGCGAGCGAGTACGGCATCCGCCGCTTCCACCGCACCAGGTTGGTCGACGGGTCGACCGCGACCACCCCGCCGGTCTGGTATTCGCCCGGCGGCCGGAGCCCGTTGCTCGATTCGGTCAGCGAGTGCGCCGCCGCCACGTAGCCGAACCCGGTGTAGACCAGCCCGGTGTGCTGGCTGTAGGACTGCGCGTTCCAGCAGGCGCCGCCGCCGTGACCGGGAGTGGACAGGACCGGCACGTCCCAGTGCGGCGTGTAGATCTTGGCCGGGACATAGTTGGGGACGGCCCGGTTGGGGTCGCCCGGCACCGAGGTGCCCAGCGGCTGCTCGACCACGCGGTTCTCGGTCCAGCCGCCCTGGCGCGGGAACGGCTGGGTGGGCCAGGTCTTCTGCCGCGGCTCCTGCGGCACCGGTACCTCGTCGATGCCGAGCGGTGCCGAGCCGTCGGTGCGGTCGAGGATGAAGTACATGCCGGACTTGCTGCCGTAGACGACGATCTTCCGTGGCCGGCCGTGGATGTGGACGTCGGCGAGCACCGGGGCCATCACGTTGTCCATGTCCCAGATGTTGTGGTGCACCGACTGGAAGTGCCATCGGTACTCGCCGGTCTTGATGTCCATCGCGACGATCGAGCTGGAGAACAGGTTCTGTCCTTCGCGGCCGGAGCCGTCCTGCGACGAGTTGTTGCCGCGGGCGTTGCCGAAGGTCCAGTAGATCAGGCCGAGCTCGGGGTCGATCGCCGGGTGCATCCAGGGTGTGGCGCCGCCCTTCTGCCAGGAGTCGCCGGCCCAGGTGTCGTTGCCGAGTTCGCCGGGGCCGGGCGCGCCCCAGAAGTTCCAGACCAGCGAGCCGTCGGCGGCGTTCAGCGCGAGGGCGGCCGCCCGGTCGCTGTCGTGGGTGCCGACGTGCAGGAGACCATCGTGGTGGGTGACCGCGACCTTCTCCATGGTTCCGTAGCCGGTGATCTGCCGTTCCCAGACAACCGCGCCGGTGGCCTGGTCGAGCGCGATGATCCAGCTGCCCTTGCCGTGGGTGAAGACCTTGCCGTCGCCGACCGCCACGCCGCGCCTGGTCACCGTGCCATGCGTGGCCGTGTACTTCCATTTCGTCGCGCCGGTGCGCCCGTCGACCGCGTGCACGTTGCCGAGCGCGGATTCGATGTAGAGCACGCCGTCGACGACGACCGGGGTGCTCTGGTTGGTTCCGGTGGTCAGCCCGCCCTCGATCCGGTTGAGCCAAGCGCCGCCGAGCCTCCGGACGCTGCCCCGGTCGATGTCGTGCAGCGCGGAATAGTTCTGGTTGCCGTAGTTGCCGCCGACCTTGGGGAAGTCGCGGCCGCCGGGAGTGCTGCACGAGGCCGGCCGGCGGGGCGCCGCCAGGGGCACCTTGGCCAGGGGCGCCGCGGCGGCCGCGGCCACCGCTCCCTTCAGGACTGTTCTGCGGGGAACCTCCATTGACCCTCCTAGGTCCATCTAGCGGACCAATCGATCCGCCTAGAGGTCCCGTCAATATAGCCACCTCCTTGCGCATCCCGAAACATCGTCTTTATATTGAGCCGGACCTTACAGCGGTACGTGAGGTCCATCTAGCGGACCTGAGCAAGGGTGGCATGCATGGCAAAGATCTCCCGGCGCGCGATGCTCCAGGGCACCGCCGCCGCGACCGCGGCGGCCGCGACGTCCACCGTCGGCGCGACCGCGGCGACGGCATCCCCGCGCAAGCAGACGGAACCCACCGCCAAGACGCCGGTGACCACGCCCGTCCCGGGCGACCTGGACAAGTTCTACGACCCGGTCTACAACGTCATTCGTGGCCAGGCGCCGGCGTCCTACCACCCGTGGGTCACCAACCGGCAGGACCGGGTCCTGCTCTACACCCGTACGGCCGGGCCCCGGCACGCCCACCTCGGTCCCGCCCTCGCGGCGGGGCTCAACCCGCCGCTCACCGCGGCCAACGTGCTCCAGAACGCGCTCATCAAGTGGTTGGGCGAGGTCGGTGTGCAGGTCGACTGGACCGAGGACGTCACCCAGATGCCGGGCATCGGCAGCACCTACAAGGCGGTCGTCTTCGGCAGCACCAGCCGGGACACGATGTGGAAGCACGGCACGGCCGTCGAACCGGCCGCGGCGGTCAACACCACCACCGGCGCCCACCTCGACGCGGCGAAAACCGCGCTGCACCAGTACATGCGGGCCGGCGGCGGCTTCGTCGGCATCCACAACGCGGTCGGCGGCACCGAATACAACTGGCACTGGTTCGAGGGGCTGACCGGCTCGCAGTACTACGACCACGGCGCACTGCAGGACGGCACCGTCGTCACCTACACCGACCACGACTCGTCGACCGAAGGCCTGCCGGCCCGGTGGGCGTTCAAGGACGAGTGGTACAACTGGATGCCCTTCCCGACCCGGGTCAAGTTCCTGCTCGGCGTCGACGAATCCACATTGGCCACCAAGTCGAAGGTGCACCCCGGGCACGGCAAGTTCCACCCGCTGTCCTGGTGCCAGTACTACGACGGCGGCCGCTCCTGGATCACCGCCCTGGGCCACGACTCGCTCGCCTGGACCGACGGCTCCGGCTATCCCGGTCAGGCGTTCTTCAAGAAGCACGTCGTCAACGGAATCCTGTCCACCATGGGCAATCTGCCCTTCTGCGTATAAGGAGACGCCATGAAGAAGAAGGTCTGGACCAAGCCGAAGACCGAATGCCTGGAGTCGCGCGCCGAGATCTCCGCCTACGCCGGGGTCGGCCAGCCGTGGGCCAAGCGCCGCTGACCCGCGACGAGTTCGCGGCGGCACTGCGCGGGTTGTCGGTCCGCTACTGGGACCGGCACCCGTTCCACCTGCGCCTGCACGCCGGTGAGTGCACGCCGGCCGAGGTGCGGTCGTGGGTGGCGAATCGCTGGTACTACCAGAGAATTCTCGCGCAGAAGAACGCCGCGATCATCGCCAACTGCCCGCTGCCGTCGGTCCGCCGGCGGTGGCTCGAACGCATTTCCTTCCACGACGGGGGCGCGGGGGAGGACTGGCTGGTGCTCGCGGACGCGGTCGGCCTCGCCCGCGAGGAACTGCTCGACGAGCGGCACGTCGCCCGGGGCACCCGTTTCGCGGTCGACGGCTATCTGCACTTCTGCCTCACCCGGCCGTGGACCGAGTCGGCCGCCGCCGCGCTCACCGAGCTGTTCTCGCCCGACTTCATGGCCGCCCGCGTGCTCGCCTGGCGTGCCCACTACGACTGGATCAAGCCGGACGGTTACGCCTACTTCGAGAAGCGCATCCCCGTGGTCCGCGACGACGCCGCCTACACCCTCGACCTGGTTCTGACCCATTGCGTCAGCCCCGATCAGCAACAGGCGGCTATAGCCGCACTCAACTTCAAGTGCGACGTGCTCGGCGCGATGCTCGACGCCGTCGACTATCAGGGCGGCGTCACGTGAGGCCGGGCCTCGCCCGTGGCGTGCGGCTCGTGCACGACCCGGTGCGCGACGCCGACGCCCTGCTCTATCCCGAAGGCAGCCTCGTTCTCGACGGCCCGGCGGCTGACATCGTGCGCGCTTGCGACGGCCGACGGGACGCGGCGGCGATTGCTGCCTCACTCTTGCCGATGTACGAGGGTGTGGCCGTCGAAGACGTCACGGATCTGCTCGTGGATCTGGCCGCGCGACGCCTGATGACCGACCGTGGTTCTCCGACGCGCGTCGCGCCCGGGGCCGGAAAACCCGGCCCGCACCCGCATCTCGCCGTCGGCCTGGTCGCCGAGCTCACGTACCGCTGCCCACTGCGCTGCTCCTACTGCTCCAATCCGCTCGAGATCGGCGCGCAGGCCGCGGAGCTCACCACCGCCGAGTGGGTGGACGTCCTGGAGCAGGCCCGCGACCTCGGCGTCCTGCAGGTCCACTTCTCGGGCGGCGAGCCCCTGCTGCGCCGGGATCTGCCTGAGCTGGCGGCGCACGCGCAGCGGCTCGGCATGTACACCAACCTCATCACCAGCGGGCTCGGCCTGACCGAGGCGCGTCTGACCGGCGTCGACCACGTACAGCTGTCCATTCAGGACTCCGATGCCGGCCCGGCGGACGAGATCGCGGGCGTACGCGCGTACGGAAAGAAGCTGAAGGCCGCCGCGGCCGTGCGCACCGCGGGTCTGCCGTTGACCGTCAACGTGGTGCTGCACGCGCGCAACGTCGACCGGCTCGCCGAGATCGCCGACCTGGCCGTGGGCCTCGGCGCCGAGCGGCTGGAGCTGGCGCACACCCAGTTCTACGGCTGGGGCCTGCTCAACCGGGAGGCGCTGATGCCGACGCCGGAGCAGATCGCGCGGGCCAACACGGCGGCGGTCTCCGTGCACTCCCGCTACGGCGAGCGGCTCGAAATCGTCTACGTGGAGCCGGATTACCACACCGGCCGCCCGAAGCCGTGCATGAACGGGTGGGGGAGCCGCCAGTTCTCGGTCACCCCGACCGGCGAGATGCTGCCCTGCCTGGCCGCCTCGCAGCTGCCGGGCCCGCCGGCGCCGAGTGTCCGGTCCGCTTCCCTGGCCGGCATCTGGCTCGACTCGGAGCTGTTCAACCGCTTCCGGGGCACCGAGTGGATGGCCGCACCGTGCCGCGACTGCGCGCTGCGCGAACTCGACCACGGCGGGTGCCGCTGCCAGGCTTTCGCCCTGACCGGCGACCCAGCCGCGACCGACCCCGCGTGCTCGCTCTCCCCGCGGCACTCATCGCTGGCCGCGATCGCCTCGGCCGCCGGCGAGTCCCCGCGCCCGGCGCTGATCCCCAGACGCTACCGATGACGCGCCCCGGTCTCGTGCCGGCGGGATGCCACCGATGAGGGTGCGCATCCTGGGGAGCGCGGCCGGCGGTGGCTGCCCGCAGTGGAACTGCGCCTGCCCGGTCTGCGAGGCCGCCCGCCGGGGAAAACGCGGGAGCGACGCGGCCCAGGTTGCCTTACAGCCGGAGGCTGTAACGCAACGGCGGACCCAGGACTCGGTCGCGGTCAGCGGGGACGGCCGGATCTGGCATCTCGTCAACGCCTCGCCGGACATCCGCACTCAGCTGGTGACGACCCCCGAGCTGGCACCCGGACCCGGCCGGCGCCAGACACCGCTGAGCAGCGTGCTGCTGACCACCGCCGAGCTGGATCACACCATCGGGCTGCTCAGCCTGCGCGAGGCGACCGGCCTGACGATCCGTGCGACGACCGCGGTGCGCGGCGCGCTCGAGCCCATGCGGCAGATGCTGAACGCCTACACGAGCGTCGACTTCCGGCCGTACGAGCCGGAGCTGGCCGGCGGCCTGACGCTGCGGCGGCTGACCGTCGGCGCCAAGCGGCCCCGCTATGCGGGCGAGGACGGCGAGGACTGGGTGTCGGCGCTGCGGCTGACCGACGCGCGGACCGGCTCGTCGTTCGTCTACGCCACCTGTCTGCCGGCCTGGACCGAGGAGTTCGACGAGTTCCTGCGCGGCGCCGACGAGGTGCTGCTGGACGGCACCTTCGGCACGAACGACGAGCTGACCCGCGCCACCGGCCGTCCCGGCAGCGCGGCCTCGATGGGCCACCTGCCGATCGAGGTGTCGCGGCACCGGCAGGCGGCGCATCCCGGCACCCGATTCCGCTACGGCCACCTCAACAACACGAACCCGGCCGCCGGCCCGGACATCGTCGCGGACGGCCTCGTCCTGCCTTTGTAACGATCAGGGACTTGACATCGACATCTTTTAGCGTCGATAACTAACGTACCAGTTCGTACAAAAGCTCGGAGGTGCCTCGGTGACCAGCGAGCGGTATCTGGTGGGTCTCATCGGCGCCGGTATCGGCACGTCGCTGAGCCCGGCCCTGCACGAGCGGGCGGCTCGTCGCCTGGGCGTGCGGTACTCCTACGAGATCATCGACATCGACAAGATCGGAGCCTCGCCGGCCGACGTGGGCGAGCTGCTCACCGCCGCCCGGCGGCTCGGATTTCGCGGGCTGAACATCACGCATCCGTGCAAGCAGGAGGTCGTGAAGCACCTCGACGATCTCGCCGAGGAAGCCGCCGAACTGGGCGCGGTGAACACCGTTGTCTTCGAGAACGGCCGGTCGCTCGGCCACAACACCGACCGGTACGGCTTCGGCACCAACCTGGCCCGCACGCTGCCCGGCGCCGCCCTCGGCCGGGTCCTGCAGGTGGGTGCCGGCGGCGCCGGGGCCGCCGTGGCCTCGGCGATGATCCGCGCCGGAACCCGGCAACTCCTGCTGGCCGATGCCGACCCGCGACGATCCCGCGCGCTGGCCGACCGGCTGAACGCCGAAGCGATACCGCTGGACGCCGTCGCCGGCCTTCTGCCGGACGTCGACGGCCTGATCAACGCCACTCCGGTCGGGATGGAGGGCCACCCCGGCGTACCGGTCGATGCCGGCGCCCTGCGCGCCCGGACCTGGGTCGCCGACGTGATCTATCGGCCGCTGGAGACCGAGCTCATCCGGGCGGCCCGCGGCCGGGGCTGCCCCGTGGTGCCGGGCGGCGGCATGGTCGTCTACCAGGCCGCCGAGGCCTTCCGCCTCTTCACCGGCCACCGCCCGGACGGCGACAAGATGTTCGCCGACTTCCTGGAGCTGACCGGGACCGGCGATGCCTGAGCCGTCAGCGCCCGGCTTCTCCGGCCAGCAGCCGCGAGCCCTCGCCGCGCCAGCGGTGCAGCAGCTCCGGCAGCTCGTCGTTGTGTTCGCCGAGCATGGGAGGCGCGGTCGCCGGGCGCAGCGGGACGTTGTCGAAGAGCACGCCGCTGCCGCTGACCCGCATCGTGCCGCCCTCGCCCGGTGTCCCGGGCGGAAACGGCACCGCGGTGAGGAATCCGCGGTCGTCCAGTTGATCGACCGCCACCGCCTGCGGAACGGTGAGGATCCGGGCGGCGGGCACCCCCGCGGTGCCGAGCCGCTGCTCCCACTCCAGTGCCGGGCGCTCGCGCAGCGCCTCGTTGAGCAGATCGTTCAGCTCGTCGCGGTGCGCCTTGCGGGCCTCCCGCTCGGCGAACCGGGGATCGGCCGTCAACTCCGGGCGGCCGACCAGGTGGCACAACGTCTCGAACTGCTCCTGCCGGTTGGCCGCGATATTGAGCGGCCCGTCCGCCGCCTCGAACGTGCCCGACGGTGCGGCGGTGGCGTTCTGATCGCCCATCGGGGCCGGCTCGACCCCGCCGATCAGATAGTTGGAGACGGTCCATCCCATCGCCGAGAGGGCGGCCTCGAGCATCGACACGTCGAGGAACCGGCCCCGCCCGTCGGCGCGGCGGCCGGCCAGCGCGGCGGCGATGGACATCGCCGCGGTCAGGCCGCCCAGGGTGTCGGCCACCGGAAAGCCGACCCGCAACGGCACGGTCTCCGGCGTTCCGGTCACGCTCATCATGCCGGAGAGCCCCTGGATGATCTGGTCGTACGCCGGCGCCTGGCTCATCGGGCCGTGCTGGCCGAATCCGGAGATCGCGCAGTAGATCAGGGCCGGGTTGAGCTCGCACAGCCGGTCCCAGCCGAAGCCGAGGCGCGCCAGCACGCCCGCCCGGTAGTTCTCGACCAGAACGTCGGCGTGGGTGACCAACTCGGTGAACACCTCGCGCCCGTCCGCCGCCTTCAGGTCGAGCTCGATCGACTTCTTGCCGGCGTTCTGGGCGAGGAACGAGGTTCCCAGCCCGGCCGCGTTCAGCTGCGGATCGGGACCCAGGTGCCGGGCCAGGTCCCCGCGGCCGGGCACCTCCACCTTGACCACCTCGGCGCCGAGCAGCATCAGGTGATAGGTGCAGTACGGGCCGGCGAGAACGTTCGTCAGGTCGAGGACACGGACACCGTCCAGCGGACGATCGTGCATGCGCGACGCTCCTTCGAGGGGTTAGTACGACGAGCCGAGCGGGTGTTCGAAGCCGCGCTCGGTGATCTGCGCGGCCGCGGCCTGCAGGTCCTTGATGAAGTCGGTGACGCGGTCGTCGGTGAACCGGACCGTCGGGCCGCTGAGCGAGAGCGAGGCGACCACGGTGCCGGAGCGGCCGACGATCGGCACGGCGACCGCGGACAGGCCCTGGTCGCGCTCGCCGTGGCTGACCGCGTACCCCTGGGCGGCCGCGGTCTCGGCCCACTCCCGCAGCTGGTCGGCGCGCTCGGGGCCGTACGGGGAGGACCGGGCGATGCGCTCCAGCAGCTCGGTCGAGGCGTTGCGCAGCAACACTTTGGACGACGCGCCGCCCCACAGCGGCAGCTCGTCGCCGACCTGCACCACGTGCCGCAGCGGCTGCGGGCTCTCCTGCTGGGCGATGCAGACCCGGACGATGTCGCGGACGACGTAGACGTTGACCGTCTCCCGCTGGCGGGCGGCCAGTTCGCGCATCATCCGCTGGGTCTCCGGCGGCAGTTCCCAGCTGCGCCGGGCCAGGTGCGCCCAGCGCCACAGGCCGGGGCCGGCCATGTAGCCCGAGCTGGTGGCCCACAGCAGGCCACTCTGCTCGAGCGTCTGCACGATGCGGATCACGGTGGTCTTGGCCAGGCCGGTCGCCGCGACGATGTCTCGCACGGCGATCAGCGGACGATCCTCGGTCAGCAGCGACAGGATGTCGAGCGCGCGCTGGATGCTGCGCACGCCGCCGCTGTCGGACGGGGCCTCGGTCACGGTGGCTCACTCTCTTTCGCGAAGTCGGACACCGACGATTCTGCCGCCCGGTCAGCGACTTCATCGGTCCGTAACTTTTCCGCTTCGACCTATTGCCAGTGGCTTGGGGCCAACCGTACGTTACACCGGAGTCCGTAGAGCGGTCCAGATATGCGCTCGAAGGTCCACCTAGCGGTCTTTGGAGGTCAAATGATCGAGACGATCGGCGTGGCGCCCGCGCCCGCGCTGCTCGGCGGCAAGTGGATCGACGACGGACCGGTCGCCGAACGGATCGGCCCGTTCACCCGCACCGTGGTCAGCCGGGCCGTGGTGGCCCGACCGGCCGACGCCGCGACCGCCGCCGAGTACGCGAAGACCGCCGCGCGCAGCGTCGGACGGCTCGCGCCCGCCACCCGGGCCGACATCCTGGACCGCGCCGCCGCCCTGGCCACCCGGCGACGCGCGGACATCGCCCGGCTGATCGCTCTCGAGCTCGGCAAGCCGGTCAAGGACGGCCTCGGCGAGCTCGACCGGGTCGCCGACACGTTCGCCGTCTGTGCCGCCGAGGCCCGCCGCATCGGCGGCGACGTGCTGCCGGTCGCCGGCTGGGCCCGCGGCGTCGGCAACACCGCCCTGACCTACCGCGCCCCGGCCGGCGTCGCGCTGGCCATCACCCCGTTCAACGCGCCGGCCAACCTGCTCGCCCACAAACTCGGCGCCTCGTTCGCGGCCGGCAACAGCACGATCGTCAAGGCACCCCCGCAGGCTCCCGCGACGTCGGCCGCCGTGGTCGCGCTGCTTCTGGAGGCGGGCGCGCCGGTCGAGGCCGTGCAACTGCTGCACGGCGGCGGCGACATCGGCGCCGCGCTCTGCGCCGCCCCCGAGGTCGCGGTCATCAGCTTCACCGGCAGCGCCGAGACCGGCGAAGCGGTGGCCCGCGCGGCCGGGGCCAAGCGCCTCGTGCTGGAACTGGGCGGCAACGCGGCCACCATCGTCTGCGACGACGCCGACCTCGCGGCGGCGGCCCGCGGTTGCGCGCGCACCGGCTATACCAACTCGGGGCAGAGCTGCATCTCGGTCCAGCGGATCTATGTTCCACGCCCGCTGATGAACGACTTCGTCGATCTGCTCACCGCCGAGGTCGAGGCGCTGAAGGTCGGCGATCCGCTCGATCCGGCGACCGACGTCGGCTCGATGGTCGACGACGCGGCGGCCGCGCGGGTGCTGTCGTGGGCCACCGAGGCGGTGGAGGGCGGCGCGCGGATCACGACCGGCGGCACGCGCGACGGCGCCACGCTGAGCCCGACGGTGGTCGCCGAGCCGGCCGCCGACGCGTCGATCGTGGTCCGCGAGGTGTTCGGCGCGCTGGTCACCGTGCTGCCGTTCGACGACTTCGACGGCGTGCTGGCGACCTGCAACGCCAGCCGGTTCGGACTGCAGGCCGGACTGTTCACCCGCGACATCGGCCGCATCCTGACCGCGTGGCGCGAGCTCGAGGTAGGCGGCCTGATCGTCAACGGGTCGTCCAACTACCGGCTCGACCACGTGCCGTTCGGCGGGGTCAAGGCGTCCGGGTTCGGCCGGGAGTCGCCGCACCACATGGTCGAGGACTACACGGTCGTGAAGACGTTGATGCTGCGCGGGATGTCGATCTGGGGAGAGAGCTGATGGGTACGCCAACCGCCGCCGACGCGCTGGTCGAGCAGCTTCGTTCGTACGGTGTCGACCGGATCTTCGGCACCTGCGGGCACACCAACATCGCCCTGCTCGACGCGATCGGGCGCAGCGACATCGAGTTCGTCATCGCGCGTCACGAGCAGACCGCGGCCCACGCCGCCGACGGCTACGCCCGAGTCACCGGCAAGCCGGGTGTGCTGCTGATGCATGTCGGCCCGGGCATGATGAACGCGGTCACCGGCGTGGCCACCGCCGCGCTCGATTCCGTCCCACTGGTCGCGATCTCCGGCGACATCCCGTCCTACATGTATGGCCGGCACCCGCACCAGGAGGTCAACCTCCACAACGACGACGACCAGACCGCGATCTACCGGCCGTTCGTCAAACGGGCGTGGCAGGTGCACCGGGTAGAAGATCTGACCCGGTTCACCGAGCGGGCGTTCTGGACCGCCACCAGCGGACGGCCGGGCGCGGTCCTGCTCAACGTCCCCATGGACATCTTCTCCCGCCCGATGCCGGACGCCGTACCGGTCTATCCGCTGCCGGCCGCGGCGACCCGCCCGGGCATCTCCGCCGCCGACGCCGAGGCGATCGCGGCGGCCCTGGCGTCGGCCGAGCGGCCGCTGATCTACGTCGGCGGTGGAGCCGGCCGGGCCGATCTTCGCGAGCTCGCCGAGCACCTCGGCATCCCGGTTGCCCATTCGCTGATGGCCAAGGGCCTTTTGCCCGACGATCATCCGCTCGTGCTGGGCATGACCGGCTTCTGGGGACTGGAGGTCACCAACGAGTACGCCCGGTCGGCCGACCTCGTGCTGGCCATCGGCACCCGGTTCGCCGAGACCGATGCCAGTTCCTGGAATCCGGCCTACACCTGGCGCTTTCCACCGTCGCGGCTGATCCAGATCGACATCGACCCGGCCGAGATCGGGCGCAACTACCCGGTCGAGATCGGCGTGGTCGCCGACGCGGGCCCGGCGATCGCGGCCATCTCCGAGGCCGTGCGGCGCCGGCCGGCCGCGCGGAAGGACCAGTCCTGGATCAAAGCAGCTCGGGACGAGCTCTTCGCCGGCAGCGCCGAACGTGGCCGCAGCGACCAGTTCCCGCTGCGACCGGAGCGGATCCTCGCCGACGTGCGCGCCGCGCTGCCCGCCGACACGGTGCTCGTGACCGACGTGGGCTGGAACAAGAACGGTGTCGCCCAGTGCTACCCGCTGCCGCCCGAGGGCCGGTTCATCACGCCCGGCGGCGCGTCCACGATGGGCTTCGGCCCGGCCGCCGCCCTCGGCGTGCAGCTCGCCCAGCCCGACCGGGTGGTCGTCGCGCTGGTCGGCGACGGCGGCATGAGCGCCCAGCTGCCGGCCCTGCCGATGGCGGTCGAGCAGGGCCTGCCGGTGATCTTCCTGGTGATGAACAACCGGTCCCACGGCACGATCTCCGACCTGCAGGCAAGCAACTTCGGCCGCAGCTACGGCTGCGACTTCACCGACCCGGACGGCAACCCGTACAGCCCCGACTTCGCGGCCCTCGGCCGCGCCTGCGGGGCCGACGGATACGAGATCTCCGAAGCGGCCGGGCTGACGACCGCGCTGAGGACGGCCGTGGAACGCCGCCGCCCGGCGGTCATCGACGTGCCGATGGTCAACGAACCGGTGCCGACGCCTGGGCACTGGAACATCAAGGACATCTATCAAGGCGTCTTCGAATGATTCCCCCGAAATGATCGAGGTGACGCACATGATGAGACGATGGGCCGCCCTCGCTGCCCTGGGCATTCTCTTCGCGGCCGGCTGCAGCGCACCCGGCAGCAAGAACAACGACGCCGGCGGCGACAGCTCCGGGCCGATCAAGATAGCGGTCGCCGACGCGCAGAGCGGCCAGCTCAGCTCGCTGGGCGCGTGGGAGCTCAAAGGGGTCAAGCTGGCGGTCAACCAGTGGAACGCCAAGGGCGGCGTCAACGGCCGGCAGATCGCGCTGACCGTCTACGACACCCAGGGCGACCCCACCACCGGGACCAACCTGGCTCGCAAGATCAGCTCAGAGGGCAACGTCGCGCTGCTCGGCACCGCCGAGAGCGCGGTGACGATCGCGATGGCGCCGATCCTGAAATCCGAGTCGATCCCCAACATCACCTCCGGCCAGTCGCCCGGTCTCGTCGCGGTCGGCAGTCCCTTCCTGTTCCTCAACGGCCCGACCAGCACCACCTACGACGAGACCCTGGCCAAATACGTCGTCGACGCCAAGGGCCTGAAGTCGATCGCGATGATCAGCAACAACGGGTCGTACGGCAAGGGCGAGCACGACGCCTTCCTCAAGTCGCTGTCGTCCCGCGGCATCAAGCCGCTCGCCGACCAGGTGGTGACCACCGACCAGAAGGACTTCAGCGCCGCCCTCTCGACGATCCGCCAGAAGAAGCCGCAGCTGATCTTCCTGGGCGCCGAGGAGGTGGAGTCGGGACTGATCGTCAAGCAGGCCCGCGACCTCGGGATCACCGCTCCGTTCGCGGGCGCCGCGCCGCAGGGCACCCCCGTCTTCCTCAACACGGCCGGGGCCAAGAACGTCGAGGGCACCATCGTCAGCTCGCCCTACCTGAGCAACGACGGGTCCGACGCCTCCAGGCAGTTCGCGGCCGACTACAAGGCCGCCTACGGCGAGGACGCCGAACTGCACGGGGCCAAGGCGTACGACGGCGCGCAGATCCTGCTCACCGCCCTGAAGACCAGCAACGGCGCGACGGGTCAGAAACTCGCCGACGCGATCCGGGCCACGAAATATCAGGGCCTGCTCGGCAGCTTCAGCTTCGACAACACCGGGGTCGGCATCTCCGCCACCTCGATCGGCACCATCCAGAACGGCAAGCTGGTCGCCGCTTCCAGCTGACACCCGGCCGGCCGGCGACCACAAGCCGGCCGGCCCCGACCAACGCGCCGAGGGGCAGCGATGCAGATATTCCTTCAGACGATCATCGGCGGGATCAGCCTGGGCGCCGTCTATGCGTTGATCGCCCTCGGCTTCTCCCTGGTCTACCGCACCATGGGGCTGGTCAACTTCGCCCACGGCAACGTGGTGACGGTCGGCGCGTACCTCGCGTCGACGTTCTACCTGACGGCGAAGCTGCCGTTCGCGGTGGCCATGCTGGTCGCGATCGTGGTCACCGGGGTCATCGGCCTGGTCATCGAGCGGGTCCTGCGGCCGTTGGAGAACCGGGACTTCGACCTCATGCTGATCGGCACGATCGGCTTCGGCATCGTGCTCGACGCGCTGGTCATCCTGATCTGGGGCGCGACCGGCCGGGCGGTGCCGTCGCCCGTCCCGTCCGCCCCGCTCGACCTGGGCGGTCTGCGCATCCGCACCTACGACCTGGTCGTGCTGGCCATCGCCGCGGTCGCCACCGTCCTGCTCGTGCTCTTCCTGTCCCGCACCAAGCGCGGCACGGCCATGCAGGCGGTCGCCATGGACCACGAGGCGGCCACCGCGGTCGGCATCCACGTGGGACGCAGCAACGCGATCGCGTTCATGATCGGAGCCAGCCTGGCCGCGCTGGCCGGCGGTCTGATCGGCCCGCTGCTCTACGTCAGCCCGGCACTCGGCGGCACCCTGGGCATCAAAGGCTTCGCGGCCGCGATCCTGGGCGGATTCGGCAGCATCCCCGGCGCGATCGTCGGCGGCCTGGCGATCGGGGTGCTCGACTCCTACGCGGCCGGCCACTTCCAGGGCTACTCCGAGCTGGCGACGTTCCTGGTCTTCACGGTGATCATCATGATCCGGCCGACCGGCATCTTCGGCGAGCGGACGGTGAACCGGGCATGAGAACCCGCTACCGGCTGCTGATTCTCGCGCTCATCGCGGTGCTGGCCTGGCTTCTGCCGTACGGGCTCAACTCGTACACGATCCACGTGGCCAACGTGATCCTCATCTTCTCGGTGCTGGCCGTCGGGCTGGGCCTGTGCATGGGCATCGGAGGCCAGGTCAACCTCGCCCAGGTCGCGTTCTTCGGTGTCGGGGCGTACGCGACGGCGATTCTCACCACCAAGGCCGGCCTGGGCTTCTGGCTCGGGGCGATCCTCGCCGTCCTGGCCACCATGGCGGTCGGCCTGATCGTCGGCACCCCGGCGCTGCGCGTGCAGTCGCACTACCTCGGCATCGTTACCCTCGGCCTGGCGCTGGCCTTCACCAACTGGGTCACCAACGCGCAGGTCGCCGGCGGTGCCGAGGGCATCTCCGGCATCGCCGGCCCGACGATCCCCGGCATCGACCTCACCAGCGAATACCTCTACTACTACCTGGAACTGGTCGTCTTCGCGGTCATGCTCGCGTTCGGCCTGTTCGTCGTGCGTACCGGACTCGGCCGGCGCATGCGCGCCACCCGTGACGACTCCCTGGCAGCGGGCGCCCTCGGCGCCGACGTCCCCGTCCTGCGCATGACCGCCTTCCTGCTGGCCAGCATCTACGGCGGCGTCGCCGGCGCGCTCTACGCCGGACTCATCCAGTACGTCTCGCCCGACTCGTTCAGCATCTCGACCATGTTCCTGCTGCTCGCCATGGTGATCATCGGCGGCCGGCAGAGCCTGATCGGCTGCGTGGCGGGCGCGATCGGCCTGTCGGTGGTGCGGGAAGTGCTCTCCGACCATCCGACGATCGCCCAACTCGCCTACGGCGCCGTGGTCGTGCTGGTCGTGGTCTTCGCCCCGAGCGGGCTGGCCGGCATCCCGACACGCTGGCGGGCGGCGTTGGCCCGCCGCCGGGGACACACGGTCTCGGCGGCCCGCCTGCGGCCCTTCACCCCGTACGCCGGGGAGCCGTCCCCGGACGCACCGGCGACGACGATCCTGCGGGTCGACGGGATATCCAAGGAGTTCCGCGGGCTGCGCGCCCTCGACGAGGTCTCGCTGAGCGTGGCGGCGGGCGAGATCCGGGGAGTGGTCGGGCCCAACGGGTCCGGCAAGACCACACTGTTCAATGTAGTCAGTGGCTTGTATCGGCCCAGCCGCGGCCGGATCGAGTTCCGGGGCCGGGACATGACCGCGCGGGCGCCGTACCGGCTGGCCCGGGCCGGGCTGTCGCGGACGTTCCAGAACCTGCGGCTCTTCGGCGATCTGACGGTGCGCGAGAACGTCATGGTCGCCCTCGATCGCACGCGCACGCTGTCCAGTTGGCGCTACGTGATCCGGCCGCTGCACGTGTGGCGCAGCGACCGGGGGCGACGCGCCGATGCCGACGAGATCCTCGAACGGTACGGCCTGACCGAGTTCGCCGGCCTGCAGCCGCGGGCTCTCCCGTACGGCATCCAGCGCCGGGTGGAGATCGCCCGCGCCGTCGCGGCCGGGCCGGCACTGCTGCTGCTCGACGAGCCGGCGGCCGGGCTCAACGGCGACGAGGTGCGCCAGCTGTCGGAGATCGTGCGATCCATCCGCGACAGCGGCGTCACGGTCGTCATCATCGAGCACAACATGGGCCTGGTGATGTCACTGTGCGAGCGGATCACCGTGCTGGCCGGCGGCCGGATCATCGCCGAGGGCACCCCGGGCGAAGTGGTCGCCACCCCGGCGGTGATCGAGGCGTACCTCGGCGACTCGATGGACGGAGTGACCCTGTGAACGACGCGACACTCACGGTCGAAGGGCTGACCGTCCACTATGGCGGCGTGTGCGCCGTACGCGATCTGAGCTTCAGCGTGCCGGCCGGCGAGGCCGTCGGGGTGATCGGCGCCAACGGCGCCGGCAAGACCTCCACGCTCAAGGCCGTGATGGGCCTGATTCCGCGCCGGATCACCGCTCTGCGCTTCGGCGACACCGACCTCACCGGCGTCGCGGCCCGGCACATGGTGCGGCACGGCATCGGGTACGTGCCGGAAGGACGTCACGTCTTCGCCGGGCTGTCGG
Organism: Actinoplanes sp. NPDC051411; assembly: GCF_040682075.1. NCBI lineage: Bacteria > Bacillati > Actinomycetota > Actinomycetes > Micromonosporales > Micromonosporaceae > Actinoplanes > Actinoplanes sp. NPDC051411. Next base: position 49,525 of record NZ_JBFBAD010000069.1, read on the forward strand.
TCGAACGCAACCTCCTACTCGGGGCCTACGCCCGGAAATGGAACGCGGAGACCCGGGCCACCCTGGCCGAGGTGTACGAGCTGTTCCCCGTGCTCGGTGAGATGCACGACCGGCTGGCCGGAGCCCTGTCCGGAGGCCAGCAGCAGATGCTGGCCATCGGCCGGGCGCTGATGTCGAAGCCGCGGCTGCTGCTCCTCGATGAGCCGTCCATGGGCCTGTCACCGAAGCTGGTCGAGGACATCCTGGCGGTGCTGCAGCGCCTGCGCGCCGACGGGCTGAGCCTGCTGCTGGTCGAGCAGAACGCCAAGCTGACCTTCGAGGCGACGAGCACCTGCCTGGTCGTCGAGAACGGCGAGGCGGCGATGACCGGCGCCTCGGCCCGGCTGCGTCACGACCCGCAGGTCCGGCGCATCTATCTCGGACTGTGACCGGCCTCGGCCCGCAGGCGCTGGTAGCGGTGGGCGGCCATCCGGACCGGCTCGTTGGCGAAGCCGTAGCCGCGATAGCCGGAAACCCGTTGCACGATCTCGACGAATATCCGGGTGCCGGCCATCGGCGTGAACAGTTGCAGGTAGTGGCCGTATTCGTCGCGGTCGTACATCGCTCCGAGGGTGCGTAACGTCCGGGCCAGGCCGGCCGGCAGGTCGATCCGCGCTTCGAGGTCGTCGTAGTAGTTGGCCGGGATGGGCAGCGGGGCGACGCCGGCATCGATCAGCGCCGTGCCGGTGCGGGCCAGGTCGTCGCTGGCCAGCGTGATGTGCTGCGGGTGGGGGATGGCCGGTGCCCAGTCGCCGCGCCGCAGAACCGGGACGCTGAGCGCCAGCCGCACCCGCCGGTCGTGGTCGCGGACGGCGAGCGCGCGGATCAGGCCGAACGGGGCCGCGAACTCGCCCGCCTCGTCGCCGGTCAGGCCGAGCACGCTGCGGTAGAACAGGGTGGCCTCGTCGAACCGGTCGAACGGCTGGGCCAGCGACAGGTGGTCGATCGCGGTGATCCCGGTTTCCGCCGCCTTCGGCTCGCCGGTGGGCAGGAAGTCGCCGAGCCACCCGGTTCCCGTTTCCTCGGTGCGGCTTTCCTCGGTGCGGCAGAAGAACACCTCGGTGCCGTCCGGGGCGGCCACCGCGGTCAGGTCGGCCTCCCGCTGCCCGCGGCGCCGGGGCAGCGGCTGAGCCAGCAGTTGCGCCGCCCGGCGGGCCGACTGCTCGGGCCGATCGCTCTCGAGCGCGAACGCGCGGATCGCCGCCGACGCCTCAGGCAAGTGCACAGTGCCGGAGTTGAGCAGGATCCGGGCGCGCTGTTGCTCCCACAGCTGGACCGGCTTGGAGCGGTGCTGCCCGGTGTGGGTGAAGCCCAGCGCCCGCAGCAGCTGTTCGAGGGCCGGACCGGACTGCCCGTCCACGCCGATCTCGGCGAAGGCGACGCCGGACAGGCCGGGCGCCGGGATGAGGCCGGGTTCCATGCGGTCCGCCAGGGCGATCAGCGAACGCCGGGCGTCGACTGCCGTACGCCGCGGATCGGCCTGCCGGAAGACGTCGTTGAACACCTCCAGCGACAGCGGCCCGGCGTAGCCCGTGGCCAGCACCGCCCGGGTGAAGCCGACCAGGTCGAGGCCGCCCTGCAGCGGGAACAACCGGTGGTGGCGGCTCCACTGCAGCACGTCCATGTGCAGTCGCGGCGCGTCGGCCAGTTGCAGGAAGAAGACCCGGTCGCCGGGAAGCTCGGCGATCTCGGCGTAGTCGTCGGTGCGGGAGAGCACGTGGAAGCTGTCCAGGCACAGCCCCAGGGCGGGGTGTGCGGCCCGGCGCACGATGTCCCACGAGTGCTGCCAGGTGGAGACGTGCCGGCCCCAGGCGAGGGCCTCGTAGGCGATCCGCATGCCGCGCTCGGCGGCCAGCTCGGCCAGGCGGCGCAGCTGCTCGGCGGCCAGCGCGTCGTCGTCGACGGTGTCCGGAGCGACCGAGGAGCAGACCAGGATCGTGTCGGTGCCCAGCTGTTCCATCACGTCGAGCTTGGCCCGCATGCGGCGCAGCACGGTGGCGAACCGGTCGGGAGGTGCTCCCTCGGCGTCCCGGAACGGCTGGTAAAGCTCGATGGCCAGACCGAGGTCGGCGACCCGGCGGCGGATGTCGGCCGGCGAACAGGCGGAGGCGATCAGATCGTTCTCGAAGATCTCGACGGCGTCGAAACCGGCCGCCGCGGCGGCGTCCAGCCGGTCCTCGAGGGCGCCGGACAGGCAGACCGTGGCGATGCTGGTGCGGGCCAAGACGCCCTCCCGTACGGGTAATGTACGAACCGGTACGTACACGATAGCGATGCCGCCCGCTAGAGTCGACCCACATGACGGCCGAGGCGGCGAAGGAGCGGGTGCGGGACGCCGAGCGTACCCGCGCCGAGATCATGGAAGTGGCCACGCGGGAGTTCGCCCGGCAGGGCTACGACGGCGCCCGGGTCGACGAGATCGCGGCGAAGACCCGCACCACCAAGCGCATGATCTACTACTACTTCGGCGGCAAGGAGGGCCTCTTCCTGGCGGTGCTGGAGCAGGCGTACCGGCACATCCGCTCGCTCGAGCAACAGCTCGACGTCGACCATCTGGAGCCGGTCGAGGCGTTACGCCAGCTGGCCGAGCTCACCTTCGACCACCACGAGTCGCATCAGGACTTCGTGCGGCTGGTCGCCATCGAGAACATCCACAACGCCGAGCATCTGCGCCGCTCCGAGTCGCGGGAGGTGCTGGCCGCGCCGGCGCTCGACGTGCTGTCGCGCATCATGGAGCGCGGTCGTGCCGCAGGACTGTTCCGCGACGACCTCGACGCCCTCGACGTGCACATGGTCATCAGCGCGTTCTGCGTCTTCCGCGGCGCCAACCGCTACACCTTCCAGGCCATCTTCGACCGCGACCTGCTCGACCCGAAGCTGCGGGCCCACCTGCGCCAGATGCTCGGCGACATGGTCGTCGCCCACGTGACGACCTCGCGCTGACGTCGACGGCGCCCACTGAACCGGCATGGACGGCACTACACGCGGCGTTCGACCTTTCTGACCAGGCACATCGACAGTTGGTCCGATCGCGACCCGGTCCAGAGGTTGCATCGAGCGATCTATCTCGACCCCGCTTTGCTGAACCGATAACTGAGAGACCAAACGTCGAAGTCCTTGACCCCGCCATTCCGGTCCGGTCGAAGCTACTCTGCGGCACGAGCGCTGGCCCGCGGCCTCGTGCCGTTTCGCCCAGTCAATCGTGATTGCCTGGCCCAGTCGATACGAAAGCCCGCTTCCGGCTGGCATCGTTCTAAGCCGGGCCTCGGGGACCTCCTCGTCCCCGTCCTCCGCGTCGACCGCAGGATCTTCCTGCCCGAGCCGGCCGGGTGAACGCCCAGACACTGCTCGGGTCAGGTCCGCACCCGCATGACCGGCTCAGCCGGTGCCCTACGGCTCGGGCATGCACACGCTGGTGCTGATTCCGCACGGCGAGAACGACACGAACGCGCGCTGCGCCGCTTCGCGGTCGGGTACCTCATCGAGTCGCTTTCCGTGTTGTATAGACGGCGCAGTCATAGCGCTACGTATATCTCGACATGGACACCCGGCAACGCCGCTGGTAGTAGTTAGGCGTGCTGAGGGCCATCGAATGGTTTGTGCTGGGAATCGGTAGCGCGGCCGCCATCCTCTACGGCGTCCGTCGTCACCGACCCGCCCGGACGGGACCCTGGCTGCTGCTCGCCGGCGCCATCGTGGCGAGCGGCGCCGGTGACGTGTCGACCGCGTTGAACCGGGCCGGCGTGGCCAATGTCTGCTTCTACGCCATGTGTGTGCTGGTCGCTTGCAGTCTGCTGCAGCTGACCCGCGTCGGTGCGATTCTCGTCGACCGGGCACGGCTCATCGACCTGCTGGCGTTCGCGTGCTCGGCGCTGCTGGTGGTCTGGGTGTTCGTCATCGGCGATGCCGGCCAGATCGGGAACGTCTCCGCGGCGTACGTCATCGGAGCTCTGCTGCTCCTCGCGGTTGTCGCCCGCCTGCTGATCGCCGTGGGCCGGAACCTCTCGGCCGTGCTGCTGGTCATCGGTGCGGTGGGTGTCCTGGTCAGTGACATCGTTCAGCCGCTGTGGCCGGGCCGGCTGAGCGAGTCCGGGTTCGTGGTGCTCTACCTGGCCTGGGGCGCCGCCGCGCTGCACCCGTCGATGGTCAGGCTCACCGAGCCCGCGGCGCCGCGTCCGCGCCCGTGGCGCGTGCGATGGGCGGCGTTGCTGGGCGTCTCCGTCGCCACCCCGCCGGTCGTTCTGCTGATCGAGGCGGTCCACGGCACGGTCGCCGATGGCGTGGTGATCGCCGTCACCAGTGCGATCACACTTCTCCTGACCATCACGCGGCTGACCGACTCGGTGACCCTGAACGGCCGGGCCTTGACGCGTGAGCGCGGCTTGCGGCAGGCGAGTGCCGCGCTGGTCGCCGCCGCCGACACGCCGGCCGTGGAGGAGGCCGTCCGAGCCGCGATCGCCCAGCTCATGCCACCGGACGCTATCCGCAGCACCGTTTTCGCCATCGACGACCGCCAGCTCACGCTCGAAGCGGCGCCCGGCCCCGAGGCCGGCCCACCGCGCCGCAGCTGGTGGATCGAGGACGCGGACCACAACTACGCCACGCTGGTCTGTCCGCTCTGGCTGGAACCGCTCGCCGTCGCCCGGCCCGGCGGCGGAGCCCTGATCCTGACGGGTCGCCGGGACACTCTCACCGCCACTCGCGACACCCTTGAGGTACTGGCCGGTCAGGCGGCGCTCGCGCTGGATCGCATCTCCCTGGTGGAAGCGGTCGGCCGCCGCGACAGTGACCTCTATCTGCGCGCGGTGATCCGGAACAGCGCGGACATCATGGTCGTGATCGACGAGGACCGGCGCATCCGATACGCCAGTCCTTCGCTGCGCGAGCTGCTCGGCGCTGACGACCTTCCGCCGCTGGCCGCATTGGATGATCTGGTGCACCCGGACGACCGCAACCAGCTGCGTCACGCCTTCCGCAACTCCAGCGACGGAGTGGTGTTCTGCTCGCTGCTACGAGCTGACGGCAGCCAGGTGCTGGTCGAAGCCACATACCGCGACCTGCGCGAGGACCGCTTGGTCCAAGGCTTTGTGGTGACGATGCGGGATTTTACCCAAGGCCATGAGCCGGACGAGCTGCCCCGACGTAACAACCTGGACGAGTTACCGGCCGGGGTGAACCGGCGCAGCGCTTGGCTCAAGTTCCGCTACTAGCGCCGACCATCAGCCGGAACGTGGCGAAGCGCCGGATACCTGACAGCGGACTGCGGTCAGACTGGGGCAAGCCTGGCCGCACCGCGGCGACAGTGGCTCGATCGGAAACACTGAAGACGGTTACAACTCACCCTGCGTCAACGTCGGGCGTAAGCACCAGTGCGCTCGGCGCGGCAGATCCGGATGCCCGTGTCATGAGGGACTGTACGTCGGTACTCCGCGCGCCAGGCCGAGCGTGACAACTTCATCGACCGCGGCGCTCGATCGGCGGCAGATTAGTGCGGCCGACTGTCATGAATTCACGCCGACGCTGTCGTGTGTGGAGGCGACCTTCATTCTACACCTGGCACCTTTTAATTGCGAGTGGCGTGCATAGGAATGGCATGGCGACGCGATCTCTGTTGACCACATTCGGATCCTGTAAAGATCGCGATCGATATTCGGTAGCTCCTTCTGTCGTCAACACCTAATGTGGATATGACGAAGGGGGCGACAGAATGCGCTGCCAACCTTGTGGATTCGAGAGCATTGCGGGCACTGCTCACCGTGCGCGGTGCCGAGCGGTGTCGCCACGGCCGTGGCGGACGTGCGGGGAGCCGACCGAGCTGGCGTCGGCGGTGCGCCCAGCGTGTAGTGCGCCGATGTCCGGGCCGGCGTCGTACGGGCCTGGCCGGACCAGGCGCTCGTCGCGGTCCACGCCAAGCGCCGCCATCACACTTGGATACGCGCATGGATGCTGACCGCGACGATCGTCGCGCCGCAAGCGTGGGAGAGGAAATGTGTAACGCGCCGCCGGTCACCGTGCAATTCAATCCGGTGTGGGCCGCGCTCACCGGGCGTCAGGCCGATATTGCTCATCGAAAGGGTGATGCCGTACGTGTAATAGGCAGCGACGTGCCGATGGCCGCGCTGCGCGACCCGCAGGACCCGTCGGCTTGGGACACACTCCGCTCGTTGTTGCGAGACGGTGAAGCCGCCAGCGTGATGGCACATCAGCTTGTCGTCCCGAGGAACTGGGAAGTTCTCCATGAGCGGGTCGTCATGCAGCTTGTGGCAAAGCCGGCAACGGCGGAGCCCAACCTCGACGCGTCAGTCTTCACCGGGATGGGGCTCACCGACTGGGAGACGATCGACCGGATCGGAACACCGGGGCCGATGCCATGGTCCGCCCGCATCGCACTTAGACGCCGGGGTCGGGTGATAGCGATTGCCGGCGATCGGCTGAAGCTCGAAGGATGGACCGAGATCGCCGTCGGCGGAACCGATCTGACCAGCCGAGGAAGATCCAAGCTCGTCCGCCTGGCCGTCGTTCAGGCTGCTGCCGTCCGTGTCCGTGGCGATGAGCCATTCGTCTACGCGCCGGCAGATGACGTCAGGCTGCTCCACGAACTCCAACAGTTCGGATTCCGCGTCTGTGCGACCGGAAGGTTCGCCCACGTGCGACCTCGCAGCTGACGGCGCGCCCCGGCCGGCCGGGCCGATATCGCTCGGATACCACACTCGCTGCACCGTAGTTCCGACCGAACCGAGAAGATCGGCACCTGGCAGAACGTTGGCCCGAGCACGGAATGGCTCCGGTTGTCACGGACAATTTGGCACGCATCGTCGTCGGCGTTGCGTGCCGAATTTGCCATCCGCCTACGCTACTTTCCCAGCTTCCTCCACAAGCTGCACCGGGATCAAGGTTCCGCCGGCCTGCACGGCCGCGTCGAGGCGGAGCCCACCTCGGACGGCGAAAAAGTGTGGGTTTTGGTAGAGAACCTCGATCTCGCCGTCGCTCTCAGTGGACGACGTCTGCCGTACCCGATGGGGATCGAGGAGACAAGTCGGCGCCTCTGGCCATTCGATGATGCGGGCAACGATATCGGCGGGGGTGGCGCTGGTCGTGTCGCAGATCAGGTCATAGTTCTGCAACCGGGTCTTGTCGGCGCCATAACGGGCGAGGAAGCGCTGCCGCTCGCTCTCGCTGCGCGCCGCCAGCTGCGTGCAGGCATCCTCGAGGCTGGTGTACTGCTCGACCGGGCCGCCGGCGCGGCCCAGCACCCGCCGGGCCGCCACCACAGGGTCGGTGACCAGATGGACCTTGTACGCGCCGCCGAAGAAGTGCCAGGCGAGGCGGCTGTCGACGACCAGGGGCTCGCCAGAGGCGGCGATGTCGTGCTGGAGCTGATCGATGTAATGGTCGATTTTGTCGTCGAGCTCGGCGTGCAGATTGAATTGGAGCGCGGTCATGCCGTGCTCGGCCGCCATCTGCCGGTAGAGGTCGCCAATACTGACCCGGCGTACTCCCAGCCGTTCGGCCAGCGCCACTGACACCGTTGTCTTGCCGCTGCCGAGGTCGCCGTTGAGGACGACCGTCCGAGGACCGGTCATCGATCAACTGTACGTGGTCAACGCCGCCGCCAAACCCCTCAACCGATCGCGTCGACAATTCCCATCAAGAGAACGTACGCCTGGAACCAGACGTGGTCGTACCCGCTGTCATCGGCATGTCCACGCATCCGGACCAGCGCAGGTCGTACGGAGCGTGACGGCGGCGCCAAGGCCGAGCGCGGTCGGCGGCATGTCCGGATGCCCGTCGCGCCAAGAGGGGACATCATCCTCCGGTGGAGGAGCTGATAGATCTGACCGGCCGCTGGTGGGACTGGCGGGTGGACCTTTGGGACTCGTCAACGCTTCGGCTTGTCGCGGACAACGACCTGACCTACCAGGTCGCCTCGACCTCGACGTGAGCGTCCTCGGCGAACAGAGCGTTGATCCGGTCGATCTGCTTGTCGGTGAGCAGCCCGGCGCCGGTGTGCAGGGTGCGACGGGTCTTGTAGATCGGGTCGTCCTTGAAGCCGCGGTGCCCGTGGATCTGCAGTTGGACCCGGAGCCGGCACCTGGTGTCTTGGCGCCACACGTGCCCGCACTCGCGGCACTGGTAGCGACGCACGGCGACCTCCATCAAGCCGAGCGAAGGCGGTCAGGTCGGGCCGGCCGAAGCCGGCCGGCGGGGTAGCGTCGGACACGTCGAAGTCTTCCAGATGGTGAGCATGAGAACTTCCATCTTCGGGAGGCCTCGACTCCTACCGCGGGACCGACGCGCCAGCCGGGCGATCGCATGACCACCCTCAACGGCCGCAGAACAGGTGCGACGCGGCGTACGGCCAGGACGGGGGCGCGCCCTTCGATCAGATCGGTTACGGTGCCCGGATTCGGGAAGACGAGATCGTAGGATAGACATGAAGCTTCTTCTCACCTCCGCCGGCATCAAGAACACGAGCATCGCCAACGCGCTCGTCGAGATGCTGGGCAAGCCCATCGCCGAGGCCAGCGCCCTGGTGATCCCAACGGCGGCTTACCCCGCGGGGGGGGTCCGGCTGCCGCGTGGCGCATCGTCTCCGGCCGCGCGATGACTCCGCTGTGCGAGATCGGCTGGAAGTCTCTCGGCCTGCTCGAGCTCACAGCGCTCCCCAGCATCGACGCGGCGCAGTGGATCCCCATCGTCCGGGAAACCGACGCTCTTTTGGTGGGCGGTGGCGATCCGCTGTACCTGGCGCATTGGCTGCAGCAGTCCGGCGCGGCTGACGTCCTGCCTTCGCTGCAGGACACGGTGTGGGTCGGGGTGAGCGCCGGGAGCCTCGTGGCGGCGCCCCACCTAGGCCAGGACCTGAGTGACTGGCAGTCGCCGACGGGCAGCGTCGAGGCACTGGGGCTGGTCGACTTCGGTATCTTTCCGCACCTCGACAACCCGAACATGCCGGAGTTCGGCCTAGCCGACGCGGAGCGCTGGGCCGCCGCGCTCGACGTGCCGGGCTACGCCATCGACGACCAGACCGCCATCACCGTCATCGACGGCGAGGTCGCTGTCGTCTCCGAGGGTCACTGGAAGCTGTTCGACTGACCAGTCCTGCTGATCTACACCCTCAACTGGGAAGAGCCGGTATTGCTCAGCACAGCCAGGGGCACCAGAGCGGTGCCGTCCGAATGGGAACGGATTGTTTCGCCCCGGGTTTGATGGAGACATCGAAGCCTGGGAGAAGATTTAGCTATGCCGGCACCGAAGAAGTACCCCGATGAGTTGCGTGAGCGGG
>NZ_JBFBAD010000070.1:0-57731 GCF_040682075.1 Actinoplanes sp. NPDC051411
CGCCAACCAGATCAGCGGATCCACCGCCCCGCCAGCGTAACGGAACTCCGTCACGACATATACCGGGCCGCCGCGGTTGCCCTTCACCTCGGCGGAGTCCAGGCTCTGGACGCCCACCGTCGCGAGCGCCAGCAGGCCGCCGGCCACGGCCCAGGTCGCGGTCAGGGCGATCACCGATCCGGCCCACGGGATCAGCGCCACGAACACGCCGCACCCGGCCAGCCCGGCCGCCGCCGCGAGCGGGGCCCCGATGCGGCCGCTCACCACGCCCCAGTAGGGCGCCAGCAGGATCGCGGCGACGCCGAAGCCGACCAGCACCAGGCCGAGGACGGTGCTCGACTCCCCCAGCCGGCGCTCGGCGTAGAGCGCGACCAGGAACGGCAGGCCCGCCCCGGCCGCGTAGGTGGCGAAGCCGGCCGCCGAGATGACGCCCATGCGGCGGGTGATCAGGGGCCGGAAGCGCGGCGCGTCGGCCTTCGGCCGCGCCTCGCCGCGCGGTGGGACGAAGGCGAGCGCGACCGCGACGAGCGCCGGGAGGACGTACGCCCACCGCCAGCCGACCGGCAGCGAAAGCGCCCCGACCAGCGGAGCCAGCGACTGCCCGGCGGCCTGACTGGCGGCGAAGACGCCGAGGGTGCGGGGCAGCAGCAGCGGCCCGGCCAGTTCGGCGAGACCGGCGACGAGCAGGGGAGTGGTGAACGCGTTCGCCACCCCTTGCAGGATCCGCCCGGTGAAGAACAGCGCGGCCCCCGGCGCGACCGCGCACAGCACGCTGGCGACGGCGTACGTCAGGAAGGCGGCGCGGGTCGTGCGCCGCCGCCCCCACCGCTCGCCGAGCGTGCCCGACACCAGCTGGACGACGGCGAACGGCACGAAATACGTGGTGATCGCCCAGCCGGCGGCTCCGAGCGACAGGTGCAGCGACTGGGCGAGCTGCGGCAGCATCGGCGCGGCGACACCCCCACCGAACGGGCCGAGCAGGCCCCCGACATGTAACGCCGCCCGCCTGAAGTCCACGTGATCAATCTTGCCCCGGTGGCCCGGCGTAGTGCGCGACGGCCAGCAGTAGGCCGAGTGTGCCGGCGAACGCGCCGCCGCCGGTGAGGATCGCGCCGGGCACGTTGTTTCCGGCCGCGTGCGACAGCAGCCCGGCGATGCCGCTGACCGGGGTCGCGACGACCAGCAGCAGGGTGATCGGAGGCCGGCGCCGGATGAGCGCGGGTTTGTCGGCCTGCAGACGGGATGCGCTGTTGACCATGGTTACCACTCCAGCCATCGTGTGGAACCCCGAGCATCTATTCACGGCCCGTGAATTTCCAGATGAATTCACAGACCGGCAAAGGATCTCGTGTTCCGGCCGATCAGACAGGTGGCAGGTTGCTACCATACACAACGCCAGTCCGCAGCTCGCGGACCCTCTCGCGGGCAACCGTCCGCCGTGAATATATTAGGGTGTTCCCGTGAATAGCACATCAGAATCGGCGGCTCCCGCGGGGCAGCCGATCATCGTTCGCCCCATCGCCAACCTCTGCACGAGTGGATCGTGCCCGACGATCTATGAAACGGGTGACGACTCCGTGGTGGTGCAGGGTTTCGTGGTGTCGGCCGACCAGGCCGGCGTCGCGTTGCCCTCCGGTGAGGCGCTGGTCAAGATTCCGGCCGCCCTGCTGGCCGAGGCTCTTCGTAACCTCGGCTGAGCCGTTCCGCAACTGTCAGTCACGTCGGAGGGGGTTCACGTGTCGGATGATCCCGGCTTCCCCGACGACGAGCTGGTCGGGGCCACGTTGGCGCGACTGCGCCGCGAACGTGGCCTCACCGGTGCCCAGCTCGCCGCCCGGGTCCGGATGAGCCAGCCCAAGATCTCCCGCATCGAGCGCGGCAAGGGCGTCGTCGATCCGGCCGACGTCCGAGCCATCGCCCGGGCGCTGGGTGCCCGCGACGACGAGGTGGCCCGGCTGGTCGAACTCGCCGAGCGCCCGCACGACCGCATGACCGACTGGCGCTCGACCGCCGACAACCTGGCCTCGCGGCAGACCACGGTGGCCGGATGGGAGAGCACGGCCGCGGTCATCCGGGAATTCCAGCCCGCGGTGGTGCCCGGGCTTCTGCAGTCGAGCGGATACGCCGAAGCCACCCTCACCGGCTTCCAGCAACTCGTCCTGGGCGGCTCCAACGCGGAGTCCATCATCCGCGCCGCGGTCACGGAACGCCTGCGACGCCAGCAGATCCTGGCCGATTCCAGCAAGTCGTTCTCGTTCCTGATCACCGAGCAGGTCCTGCGGAACGAGATCTGCCCACCGGCCGAGATGCTGGCCCAGATCGGCCGGATTCGCGACGCGGCCACGCGGTGGCCGAACGTCACCGTCGGTGTCATCCCGGACGGCATCCGGCTCGCGCTGCCTCCGCTGCACGGCTTCTGGGTCCAGGACGACTCCAAGGTCATCCTAGACGTCTTCAACACCGGGATCCTGACGCGCGGGCCCAAGGACGTGGCCGTCTACAACCGCGCCTTCGAGATCTTCGCGGCCAGCGCCGTGGCGCCCGGCCCCCTGCTCGACAAATACGAGGCTTACTACATCGGCCGCCTGCAGGCCCACCGCCCAGCCTGACTCAGACCCAGCCTGACTCAGACCCAGCCTGACTCAGACCCAGCCTGACTCAGACCCAGCCGCGGCGGACCGCCTCCATGCCGGTCTGGAAGCGGGTCTGGGCGCCGACCTGCCGCATGATGTCGTGCAGATGTCGTTGGACGGTGCGGATGCTCCAGCCGAACGTGCGGGCGATCACCTCGTCGGTCGCCCCGGTCGCCAGCAGGCCCAGCAGCTGGCGGTCGGTCTCGTCGATCGTGGCGTCCTCGCTGTCGCCGCGGTTGAGGGGCAGGGCCCGGTCGAACGTCGCCTCGAACAGGCCGCCGGCCAGGTCGAGCAGGGAGGACGGGCGCAGGATGTAGGCGAGGCCGCGTTCGAAGTCGGCCGGTGAGCTGATGATCGCCTCGGTGCGGTCGCTGATCACGAGCTTGACCGGGACGCCGGCGACCCGGGCCCGTTCGCCGCGCCGGATGCCGTCCCAGATGTTCTCCAGGCGGCCCGGCAGGGCGACCGACTCCTGGTCGTAGACGACGCGGTAGCCGACCTGGCCCTGTTCCAGTGACCGGCGTTCCTCCAGGTTGGGCCCGTCGTCGCCGTGTTCGCCCGGAGGCACGAAGTAGGGCGGCTTGTCGAACGCGCGTACCTCGTGCCGGGCCGCCCGCTGGATGCGGACGAAGGCCTGGTAGATGCGGGTCGCCCCCTCGATCACCTCGACCGGGTCGGCCGGCCCGGCGGTGGTCAGCCCGGCCTGGAACGACTCCTCCAGGGTGTTCAGGTAGTGCTGGAGTTTGCCGAGCTCGTATTCGCGCTTGGCGATCAGCACCGAGCCGGCCAGCGAGGGCGCGAGCGCGGTGTAGCGGGCGGGGCGTCCCGGCGTCTTGGTGACCAGCCCGCGGCCGATCAGGTCGGTGAGGGCCCGGGTGATCCGGGCCGGCTTGATGAGCGTACGGCGGTGCAATCCGTCCACAGTCGACATGGCCTGCGGGATCAGTGCCTCGTAGACCTGTGCCTCGGTCGCGGGTATCCCCACCGTCTCCCACATTGAACACTCTCCATGTCATGTTCGTGACAGGTGTCGGGAACACCCATCGATCAAAATCTTGTCCTGAGTGACACGAATATGACAGCGTCCGTTCGCATGATCTATCGATCGAAGGGTATGCGGCGCGGCCGTGCCGGCGCGGTGGTGGCCGCTGCCGCCGCCCTGGTCGCCGGCGTCCTCGTCGGGGCCGCCCCCGCCCAGGCGGCGCCGACGCGCTACACGCCCGCCCCCTGCAACTCGCTCACCGCACGTCAGGTGGCCGCCGACGTGCCCTACGCCCGCTGTTTCGCGGTCAGCCCGTCCGACCCGTCGACCGGAAAGAGGCCGGCGGCTCGCACGGCCGCGGCCGGACCGCCCGACTACGCGCTGACCCCCTCGGACATCCAGAACGCCTACCAGCTGCCGGACGCCGGCGCCGGGACGACCGTCGCCATCGTGGACGCGTTCGGCTACGACAACGCCGAGTCCGACCTGGCGGTGTTCCGCTCGTTCTACGGGCTGACGCCGTGCACCTCGGCCGACGGCTGCTTCACCAAGATCGACCAGCGGGGCGGCACCGACTACCCGGACCAGGACGGCGGCTGGTCGATCGAGACCGCGCTCGACCTGGACGCCGTCTCGTCGGCCTGCCCCAAGTGCAGGATCCTGCTGGTGCAGGCCGACTCGAACGACGCCCAGGACCTCGCCGAGGCGGTCGGCACCGCGGCGGCGAAGAAGCCCACGGCGATCTCCAACTCGTACGGGGTGGACGGCGAGTTCCCGGGTGAGGACTCGCTCGACACGTACTACGACCACCCGGGCATCGCGGTCACGGTCTCGACCGGCGACACCGGCAACGTCCAGTCGTACCCGGCGACCAGCCCGGTCGTGACCGCGGTCGGCGGCACCGAGCTGATCAAGGACGACTCGGCCCGCGGCTGGAACGAGGTCGCCTGGGACTCGGGCGGCTCCGGCTGCTCGGTCTACGAGCCGGCGCCGGACTTCCAGTCGAGCCTGAAGTCGGGCTGCGACAGCCGCGTGACCGCCGACATCTCGGCCGACGCGGCGACCCCGATCGGCGTCTACAACACCCTCGGGCAGACCGGCTGGGCGCCGTGGGGCGGCACCTCGCTCGCCTCGCCGCTGACCGCGGCGATGTACGCGCTGGCCGGCACCCCGACGCCCGGGACCTACCCGGCGACCTACCCGTACCTGAACACCGGCAAGCTCTACGACGTCACCGAGGGCGCCAACAGCGACTGCGGCAACGTCCTCTGCCAGGCCGGACCGGGCTGGGACGGCCCGACCGGACTCGGGACCCCGGTCGGGCTGTCCGCCCTCACCCTGGGCGACTCCGGTTCGGTGTCCGGCGCGGTCACCTCGGGTGGCGCGGCCCTCTCCGGAGCGGCCGTGGTCGCCACCGGCGCCAAGGGTGACACGTTCACCGCCACGACCGGCAGCGACGGTTCCTACGACCTGCACGCCCCGGTCGGCACCTACGACCTGGCCGTGTCCAAGTTCGGCTACAGCGCCGGATCGGCGGCCGGTGTCGTCATCGCCAAGGGCACCCCGGCCACGCGGAACTTCGACCTGCAGGCCCTGCCGACCCGGACGATCTCCGGCCACGTCACCGACGGCTCGGGCCACGGCTGGCCGATGCGCGCCAAGATCACCGTGGACGGTTACCCGGGTGGCGCTCTCTATTCGGACGCGTTCACCGGGCACTACTCGGTCTCGCTGCCGACCGGTGCGACCTACCAGCTGCACGTCGCCTCGGCCGACCTGCCCGGCTACGTCGACCAGGACCTCAGCGTGCCGCTGAGCGCCAACACCCAGCGCGACATCGCGCTGGCCGCCGACGCCACCGCGTGCGACGCCCCCGGCTACGCGTTCCAGGAGGAGGGCCTCACCCAGGCGTTCACCGGCTGGACCGGCGCCACGCCGAAGGACGGCTGGACGGTCACCGACGCGGCCGGCCAGGGCCAGACCTGGCGGTTCGAGGACATGGGCGGCTTCGGCCCGCCGCCGGGCGGCGACGCGAGCTTCGCCGACGTCGACTCCAACGTGTACGGCGCGGGCGGCAAACAGGACACCTCGCTCGTCTCCCCGGTCGTCGACCTGAGCGGCCGCGCCGACCCGGAGATCGGCTTCGACAGCACCTACATCGGATTTCCCGACCAGACCGGCTACGTCGACCTGAGCCTGGACGGCGGCACCACCTGGTCAACCGTGCAGACCCTGAGCGGCGGCGTCGTCCAGCACGTCGACATCCCGGTCCCGCAGGCGGCCGGGCACGCCCAGGCGCGGGTGCGGTTCCGCTTCGTCGGCGACTGGGGCCGGCGCTGGGAGATCGACAACGTGGTCGTGGGTGCCCGCTACTGCGGTGCGCAGCCGGGCGGCCTGGTCGCCGGGCACGTCACCGACGCCAACACCGGCGACGTCCTCAGCGGCGCCACGGTCACGGCCGACGACGACCCGGCCACCCTCGGGGCGACCGACGCCGACGGCTACTACTGGCTCTACAGCAGCCACCTCGGCAAGACCGCGTTCACCGTCACCGACGGGCGCTACGCCGCCGGCCACCCGGCCGTGAACGTCCCCGCCGACTCGGTGCGCGAGGCCGACGTGGCCCTCGAGGCCGGGCACGTCACGGTCTCCCCGTCGAAGTTGACGACGAGCATGACGCTGGGTGCCTCAACCTCGCAGACGGTCACGTTCGGCAACGACGGCAAGGTGCCGGTCCACGTCCACCTGGGCGAGTCGGACGCCGGTGTCACGCCGTCCTCGCATTCGGCCGTTCCGCCGATGCGGGTGCCGGCGAAGACGACCATCGCCTCCCAGGCGTCCCCGTCCCCGTCCGCGTCGGCGCCGGCCAAGCCGAGCATCGCCCCGTGGACCGACATCGCGGACTACGCGCTGCCGGTCATGGACAACACGACGGCCGCCCACAACGGCACCGTCTACGTGGCGGGCGGCAACGACGGCATCAACAAGCTGTCGGTGGCCGGCTACTACGACGCCACGGCCGGAGGCTGGCACCAGCTGCCCGACCTGCCGGAGGAGCTCAGCGCGGCCGCCGGCTCCTTCATCGACGACACGTTCTACGTCGTCGGAGGCTGGAACGAGCAGGGTGACACGTCGGTCCACGCGTACGCCCTGAAAGACGGAGCCACCGCCTGGCGCAAGGTGGCCGACCTCCCGTCCGGCGTCGCCGCCGCGGGAACCGCGGTGGTCGCCGGCAAGCTCTACGTCGTCGGCGGCTGCACCACCGGAGCCTGCCTGCCGGTCTCGGCCGGCGCCTACTCCTACGACCCGGGTGCCGACAAGTGGACCCGCGAACCCGACTACCCGACCGCGGCCGGCTACCTCGCCTGCGGCTCGGCCGCCTCCGCGGTCATCTGCGCCGGCGGCAACTCCGGCGGTGGGTCGCTCGCCAAGACGTACGCGTACGTCCCCGGCAGCGGCGCCTGGAAGGCGAAGGCCGACCTGCCGGCCGACACGTGGGGCGCCGCGGCGGCCTCGGCGAACGGCCGGTTCGAGGTCATCGGCGGTGCCGTCGGCGGCGGCTCGGCGATCACCAACCAGGGCTGGGAGTACGACCCGTCCACCGACTCGTGGGCGTCGCTGCCGAACGCGAACAACGCCACCTACCGGGGCGGCGCGGCGTGCGGCATCTTCCAGGTCGGCGGCTCGACCGGCGGCTTCAACCCGACGTCGGCGGCCGCGCTCCTGCCCGGCTACGGCGACTGCGGCGGCGACGTGCCGTGGCTCTCGTCCAGCGCGACCGACCTGACGGTGGCGCCCGGCGCGACGGTCAAGGTTCGCGTGTCCGCCGACTCCTCGCAGGTCGCCCAGCCCGGTGTCTACAGTGGCCTGGTCACGGTGAGCACGGACACGCCGTACCCGACGGCCGCCCCGATCTCGGTCACCATGACCGCCACACCGCCCGCGGCGTGGGGCAAGATCGAAGGCACGGTGTCGTCGGCCGGAAAACCCGTCGCCGGGGCGACGGTCGCGGTCTGCACGATGTACGACACCAAGACCGGCGCCTGCGGCCCGATCACGTTCACGCTGAAGACCGACGCGGACGGGCACTACCAGCTGTGGCTCAACAAGGGCTACAACCCACTGCAGGTGATCGCGGCCAAGGACGGCTACACGCCGCTCCTGAAGCTCGTGAAAATCCAGAAGGGTGAGACCGTGACCAGCGACTTCTCGTTGGCCGCCAACTCCGCCTTCTCGGCCGCGAAAGTGAACCGGTACCTGGCCGGCGCCCTGAAGAGGAGCTGACCTTCCCCCCGGTCCGGCACGGGCCCGTGTCCTGCCCCTCGCAGGCCCGTGCCGGACCCCCTTTCCGAGCGGCTGCCCTGCCCGCAGGCCCTCAGCCGGATGCGTCCACCGGCGTCGGGGGAGGACCTGCGGCAGGCTTCCGAGTCCCCTCGGGTCCCGCCGCCGCCCTTGGGCGTCCTCTCGGCCCGGGAGCCGCAGGCCGCGCCGAGCAGCGAATATTCGGTAGTGCGCGGCGGCCGGCGTGCCGCAAGCTGGGCGCGATGGGAGTCATGGACGCGGTCGCGAGCCGGGTGGCCGGCGGCGCCACCGTCGAGTTCCGGCCGAGCGGCGGATCTATGGTGCCGCTGATCCGCAGCCGCCAGCTGGTGACGGTTGCGCCGGTCGACCCGGCGAAGGTCGAGGTCGGCGACATCGTGCTGGCCCGGGTCGCCGGCACCGTCTATCTGCATCTGGTCTCGGCCGTCGACCCCGGCGCCGGCCGCGTGCGGATCAGCAACAACCGGGGCCGGGTCAACGGGTGGACCAACCACGCCCGCGTCTACGGCATCTGCACCTCGGTCGACGGTGCGCGGCGGCCTCGCCTGGACGGGAAGGTCCGCCGGTAGGTTAGCCCCTATGGAACCGTGGGCGGCCGAGCGCGAGGGCCAGTGGCTGACGGCCGGCGGCTGGCGGGCCACGCCCTCGCGCTCGGCCGCCCCGGTTCAGGTCGAGGGCGTGCTCCCCGGGGGTGAACTGTTCTATTTCCGGGCCCGGCACGACGAGGCCTGCCTGGCGATCGGCGGCCCCGACCCGGCCGGCCGGGCCCCGTGGGAACGGTGCCGCCCGCATCGGGAGGCCGGCCTCCTGCCCGCGGCCGACGGCCTGGCGATGTTGCGCGAGCTGTACGAGGAATGGCAGTGACCGGCCAGCGCATCGCCATGACAGCGTCCGGGGTCGCCTACGCCGTCAGCGGTGACGGGCCGCCGCTGGTCTACGTGTCGGGGTGGCTCAGTCACCTCGAGATGAGCTGGGCGTTGCCGGCCGAGCGGGCCTTCTACGAGGCGCTCGCCGACGGCCGCACGCTCATCCGGTACGACAAGCCGGGGTGTGGGCTGTCCGCGGCCGCCGCCCCGCGGGCATACACGATGCAGAGCGAGCTGGACGCTCTGCGCGACGTCGTCGCCGCGGCGGGGCTGCGGCGGTTCGACCTGATGGGCATCTCGCTCGGGGCCGCGGTGGCCGCCGCGTGGGCGGCGTCGGCCCCGGTCGCGCGGCTGATCCTCTACGGCGGCTGGGCGCACGGGCCGTCGGTCGCCGAACCGGCGATCCAGCACCATGTGCTCGGGCTGGTGCGGGAGCATTGGGGGCTCGCCTCCGACCTGTTGGCGAGCATCTTCACGCCCGACGCCGACGCGGCGACCAGGGCCGCTTTCGCCCTTTACCAGCAGGAGTCGGCGACCGCGGAGACGGCTTGCGCGATGCTGGCCCTCGCGTACGAAATGGACGTCGGGAATCTGCTGCCGCGGGTCGCGGCACCCACGCTGGTGTTGCACCGGGATCGCGATCGGGCGGTTCCGCTCGCCGAGGGCCGGCGTCTCGCCGACGGCATTCCGGGAGCCGTTTTCTCGGTTGTTCCCGGCCGTTCGCACCTGCCTTATATCGGCGACCGTGAGTCGTTGACCCGGCCGATCCGGCGTTTTCTCGGCCTGCCGGCGCGGCATCGCGGTGCCGCGCCGACGCTGACCGCGCGGCAGCGTGAGGTGGCCGCCCTGATCGCCCAGGGCTGCACCAACCGGGAGATCGCGGCGCGGCTGGGCATCGCCGAGAAGTCGGCCGAGGCGCACGTGGAACGGATCCGCTACCGGATGGACTTCCGTTCCCGGGCCCAGATCGCCGCCTGGTATGTGGCC
Source organism: Actinoplanes sp. NPDC051411 (assembly GCF_040682075.1). NCBI lineage: Bacteria > Bacillati > Actinomycetota > Actinomycetes > Micromonosporales > Micromonosporaceae > Actinoplanes > Actinoplanes sp. NPDC051411. The sequence continues at coordinate 9,789 of NZ_JBFBAD010000070.1, forward strand.
TCCGCCGACTGAGGTATTTTCCCGCCTGTTTCGCGGATCCGCGGTCGCCACGATGGGGTCATGAGGCTTCTGCTGCTCGGGTATTCGGCCCTGGCCTACATCGCGTTTCTTCTCAGCTCGGTCTGGGCGTTCCTGTTCCTGGCCGGGCACGGTATCGACGATCCGGCCACCCACAACGCCTGGGTGTCGCTTTCGATCGACGGGGCGCTGCTGCTTGCCTTCGCCCTGCACCATTCGGTGATGGCCCGCGCCGGCCTCAAACGGTTTCTGCCCAAGGCGGCCGAGCGCAGCACGTTCGTGCTGGTCGCGAGCCTGCTGCTGGCGGCGGTCTTCACGTGGTGGCAGCCGGTGCCGGCGTCGGTCTGGCACACCGGCCGGCCCTGGTCGATGCTGATCTGGGCGCTTTACGGGCTCGGCTGGATCATCGTCGTCGGCGCGACCTACATGGTCGACCACGCCGACTTCTTCGGCCTGAAACAGGCCTGGCGTCACTCACGCCGGGAGGCTTACTCGCCCCCGGCGTTTCGCGAGCGTTTCCTGTACGCGTGGTTGCGTCACCCGATGATGCTCGGCCTGATCGTCACGTTCTGGGCGACCCCGAGGATGAGTGTCGGGCACCTGTTCTTCGCGGTCAGCTCGAGCGCGTACATCGCGGTGGGGATCCGGTTCGAGGAGCGCGACCTGCGCGCCAACCTGGGGCCGGCCTACGACGACTACGCCAGCCGGGTTCCCGCGCTGGTGCCCACCGGGCGTTCCCGGTCTCTCCTTCGCGAGTGATCTCGCGTGCCCGGCGTTCCAGTCGGCGCAGGTCGCGGGGCGGGTGGCCGGCCGGCGCTCCGGAGGGGGAGTGCCGGCCAGGTCAGCTCAGGCGGTGAAGACCAGCGAGACGTTCTGGCCGCCGAAGCCGAACGAGTTGCACACGGCGGCCCGGACGTCGTGCTTGCGGGGCTCGCCGGCCACCACGTCGAGCGCGACCTCGGGTGCCTTCTGCTCCAGGTTGAGCGTGTGCGGGATGACGCCGTTGGTCACCGTGAGCAGGGTCAGGATGCTCTCGACCGCGCCCGCCGCGCCGACCAGGTGGCCGAGGCTCGACTTCGGGGCGGTCAGGATGACGTCGTCGCCGAGGGCCTTCTGGATCGCCACCGCCTCGCCGACGTCGCCGACCACGGTCGAGGTGGCGTGGCAGTTGACGTGGTCGATGTCGCCCGGGGTCAGACCCGCGTCGGCGACCGCCCGCTGGATCGCCCGGATCTGGCCCGCGCCGGACGGGTCGGGGCCGGTGATGTGGTAGGCGTCGGAGGTGACCGCGAAGCCGGCCACCCGGCCGAGCACCCGGGCACCGCGGGCCGCCGCGAAACCGGCCCGCTCCAGCACGAGCACGCCGGCGCCCTCGCCGAGCACGAACCCGTCCCGCTCGACGTCGAACGGCCGGGACGCCCGCTCCGGCTCGTCGTTGCGCTTGGAGAGCGTGCGGGCCTGGGCGAACCCGGCCACGGTCAGCGGCGCGATCGCCGCCTCGGCGCCGCCCGCCACCACGATGTCGGCCTCACCGGCCCGGATCAGCCGGATCGCCATGCCGATCGCCTCGGCACCCGACGCGCAGGCCGAGACCGTGGCGTAGACCCCGGCCTTGGCGCCCAGCTCGAGGCTGACCCAGGCGGCCGGCCCGTTGGGCATCATCATGGGGACGACCAGCGGGGACACCCGGGACGGTCCGCGCTGCTCGATCACGTCGTCCTGGTCGAGCAGGGTGTTGAGGCCGCCGATGCCGGTGCCGATGACGGCGGCCAGGCGCTCGGGGTCGACCGCGGGGGAGCCGGCGTCGGCCCACGCCTGCTTGGCCGCGACCACGGCGGCCTGCTCGGCGCGGTCCATGCGCCGGGCCTGCACGCGGCCCAGCTGCGTCGCGGGGTCGACCGCCATCGGGGCGCCGATCAGGGTCGGCAGGTCGGCGGCGTGCGCGAACCCGGCGAGGCGGTCGTCGATGCGACGCACCCCCGACCGCCCGGCCAGCACGCCCTGCCACAGCGACTCGACGTCCGGGCCCAGCGGAGTGGTCGCGCCCAGCCCGGTGATCACCACGTCCTCGTTGCTTGTCACGAGCTATTTGTATCGCATACAAATAGAGAATGTCCACCGACGAGCCGGCCCGTGCCCGCGGGCGCCGCACCCGTGCCCGCATCCTCGACCAGGCCGCGGGACTGTTCGCCGACCAGGACTACACCGCGGTCAGCGTCGCCGAGATCGCCCGCTCGGCCGGCGCCCACCCCCACCAGGTCACCTACTATTTCGGCTCCAAGGACGCACTGTTCGTCCAAGCGGCATTCCTCCTTCTCCTGCGCGACGCCCGCCGGCTCGAGCCGATCGGCACCCGCCAGAAATCCCCGGCCAGCTTCCGGGCCGCCGTCTCCCGCACGACACTCGCCCTGCCCGCGCTGCCGGTCGTCGTCCGGGCGATGTCGATCAGCCGACAGCGCCCCGAGCTGCAGAAACTGGCCCAGCACCGGCTGGCGATCCTGTTCCGGCAGGCCGAGCACTACCTGGCCCGCGTACTCGACCGCCGCGGCTGGACCCTGGACCGGCCGATCGAGGTCGAGGTCCGCACCTTCTGGAGCGCCGTACTCGGAGCGAGGCTGATCTCGGAGTCCGGCTACGGCGGCCATTCCTCGGACATCGACGTCGCCGGAGTGCTGACGATCCACTCCAAGGGGGCCGATTAGGGTCGGGCAGTTATGCGCCGTCCACAGGCAGAGGAATTGCCCGGAACTAATCGCAGGCCCCCGACGACCTGTGGACGACCGCTGAAACGAAACGAAAGGCACTCCCCCCGATGAACCGCTCCCTGCTCGGCCGGATCGGCGTCGTGACCGCCGGTGCCGCCGCCCTCGTGCTCGCGATCGCCGGCCCGGCGTCGGCGCACGTGACCGTCAACCCGAACACGGCCGCCCAGGGTGCCTACACCAAGGTGTCGTTCCGGGTGCCGACCGAGAGTGACACCGCCTCGACCACAAAACTGCAGGTCAACCTGCCGACCGACACCCCGATCGCGTCGGTGTCGACCAAGCCGGTCGTCGGCTGGACCGTGGCGACGGTCAAGTCCAAGCTGGCCACCCCGATCAAGTCGGACGACGGCGACATCACCGAGGCGGTCACCCAGATCACCTGGACCGCGTCGAAAGGCGCCGAGATCAAGCCGGGCGAGTTCCAGGAATTCGACGTGTCGCTCGGCCCGCTGCCGACCACCGCCAACCAGATCATCTTCAAGGCGCTGCAGACCTACTCCGACGGCACCATCGTCCGCTGGATCGACGAGCCGACGACCGACGGCAGCGAGCCGGACCACCCGGCGCCGGTCCTCAAGCTGACCGCCGCCGCAGCCGCTCCGGCCGCCGCGCCCGCCACCACGACCGTGGCGCAGACGTCGGCCTCCCCGGCGAAGAGCAGCAACTCCGGCCTGGGCTGGGGCATCGCCGCGCTGGTCGTAGCGGTCATCGCACTACTCCTCGGCCTCGCCGCCTTCCGCCGCGCCGGCGCGGGCGCCGCTTCGACCGGCGCGGGCTCCGGCACCGCCGCCTGAGGCGGGCTTCCGAGCCCGTACGCGGCTGATCCGCCGCGTCGGGGCGGCCCGGCGGGTCATGCCTCCCGCGACGAGGGCGTGAGCAGGTCTTCCTGCTCACGCCCTCGTTCGGCTTATCGGCGGCGATCGTGGGCCCGCGGCCTTCGCCGGAGGCTGCTGTCCGGTAGGGCGGGTCGCGGGGTGAGCGCGTCGCCCGGGGGAGGGCACGTCGTGGGGTGAGCAGGTGGGCGGGCGTGGGGCGCGTCGTGAGGTGAGCGGGTCGTCGGGGCGCCGCGGGGTTGCCGGGTGGGCGGGTCGATCGGGGTAAGCGGATCGCAATGGCGGGTCGCGCTGTCGCGGGGCGAGCGGGTCTTGCGGTGGGCGGGTCGCATGGCGGGGCGGGTGGTGGGTCAGTAGTCGTGCGATGGGGCGGGTCGCGCGGTGACGGGTCGCTCGCTGGCAGGCCGCTCGGTGTGAGCGGGTCGCGGTGAGCGGGTCGTGCGCGGGGAGGCCGCACGGTGAGCGGGTCGCGGTGAGCGGGAGGCCACGCAGTTGCCGCGTCGCAGTGAGCGGGGTCGCCGTGGGGCAGCTCAGATCATGGTGAGCATGGCGAGGCCCATGCTGACGCCCATGATGCCGTGGCACAGTGCGGGCCAGTGCCAGGTGCCGCAGTGTGCGGTGTCGGGCGATGTCGTCCGTAAGGCACCCAGGCGTAGTCCGCTGAGGAGCCAGCACAGGCCGGCCGCCACGAGGTAGCCGCCGATCGCCGCGGCGGCCCAGGCGGCGGGGCTGGTCGGGGTGTGTTCCATGCCTGGCATGTCCATGGCCGTTGCCGGGGTCGCCGGCATCGTGCTGCTCATCCAGACCATGGCGGCGGCGGCCGAGGCGAAGTAGACCGGTACGACCCACCGTTTGCCCGCCCGGGACGCCTGGGCGGCGAACCAGCCGGTCGATCCGGCGAAGACGACCAGCCAGGCCGAGGCGGGCACCGTCCGGCCGAACGGCCACAGCATGGTGACCATGGCCAGGCCCATGACGGCGTGGAGGGACTCCGCGATGCGATGCTCGTGTGCCAGGCGGGGCCGCAGCGCCCGGCCCAGGTGGAACGTCGTGCCGGCGGCCAGGGCCAGCGTGAGCAGCCATCGCAGGGGTTCGGGGACGACCATCGAGAGCGACCTCCGGCCTCGGGTGCCCTCACGCTAGTGGCCCGATTCGGCGGGCGTTAAGGGGGAATTAGCCGCTTTCACCCGGGTCGCGTTGCCCACGAGCGGCGGCCGGCCGGAACCGGTGCGTCAGGGTCGCCCTGGGGCCTTACGCCGAAGCGGTGGCCTGGCGGGCGAACGCGGCCGCCTCCTGGTGGAGCGACTTGCGCATCAGGGTGCCGAAGAGGGCCGAGAACACGCCGGCGGCCGGGCCCGCGGTCTCCAGCACGAGGGTGTTGCGGGTGCCGGTGCCCGACGGTTCGAGCAGGTGGCGGCCGGTCATGCGGATGCCGAGGCGCTGGGTCTCCCAGGTGAACTCGCGCATCGGGTCGAGGCGGGTGACGGTCCAGACGGCGGGGGTCTGACCGGGCTGCTTGAGGCGGGCGGTGCTGCCGACCCGGACGGGGCCGTCGTCGAGCCGGTCGAGCCGCTGGACGGTGGGCATGAATGCCGGCCAGTCGTCGATGTCGGTGGTGAGGCGCCAGATCAACTCGACCGGCGCGTCGATGAGGGTGGTTTCCTCGTAGCGCATGCCCGTCACTGTACCATTTGGTACATGCCTGATTCCCGTGCCGATCTGCTCGCTCGCGTCATGGAGTTCGCCCAGCGTGCGGGGCTGGCCGACCGCAGCCTGCGGGAGATCGCGACCGGTGCCGGCACCAGCCACCGGATGCTGCTCTACCACTTCGGCTCCCGTGAGGGCCTGCTCGCCGCGGTGGTCGGGGCGATGGAGGCCCGGCAGCGGGCCGCGATGACCGCGCTGGCCGAAACCGTGACCAGCCCGGGTGAGCTGATGAGCGGCATCTGGCGGCAAGTCTCCAGCCCCGAGGTACGCCCGTTCGTCCGCCTGTTCTTCGAGGTGTTCGCGCTGGCAACCCGAGGGGAGCCCGGCCCCGGAGGCGAGCCCGGCACCCCAGGCGAGCCCGGCGTCCACGGCAAAACCGGCACCGGGCAGATCCTGCCCGGCCTGACCTCGTCCTGGCTCGCCGACGCCGCCGCGGTCGCCGAGCGCCTCGGCATCGAGCCCGACCCCGCGGCCCTGCGCCTGGGCGTCGCCGTCTCCCGGGGCCTGCTCCTCGACCTGCTGGCCGGCGCCACCCTCGAAGAGGTCACCGCCGCCCACGACTTGTTCGTCCGGCTGGCCCAGGACTGAGGCGGCCCAGGACCGAGGCGGCCCAGGACTGAGGCGGCCCAGGACTGAGGCGGCCCAGGATGAATCCGCCTCGAATCAGTGCGGGAACTCGCTCGAACAGCCGGTCCGGGAGCGGCGGCTTTGTCACTCTCCAGGTGATCGGGCCGTGACAACCGGGTGATGAACCATCGAGACTCATCGAAGGATTGAGGTCCGAGGTTCACCAATCGGAAGGAACGGAACGATGACGGGAATCCCCAGGCGTACGGTCCTCGCCGGAGGTGCCGGCCTGGCCGGCGCCGCCCTGATCGGCGTGCCCACCGCGGCGGCCGCGCGGGCGAAAGCCCTCGACCAGGGCACCGACATCGCCGCCCGCCTCTCGCCGGACGGGCGCACGATCGCGTTCGACCTGGTCGGCGTGCTTTGGCTGATTCCGGCGAGCGGCGGCCCGGCGCGGAGGCTGACCAGCGACTTCATCGACATCGCCCAGCCCGACTGGGCGCCCGGCGGGGAGGAGATCGTCTTCCAGGCCTATGCCGCGGGGTCGTTCGACCTGTGGACGGTGCGGCCCGACGGCTCGAAGCTGACGCGGCTGACCGAGGGGCCGTTCGATCATCGCGAGCCGCGTTTCAACCCGCGGACCCGGCAGATCGCCTTCTCGTCTGATTCGTCGGGGACCTATGCGGTCTATCTCTGGGACGACGGCAAGGTCAGCGCCGTGGCCGACGGGTACGAACCGGCCTGGTCGCCCGACGGCACGCGGATCGCGTTTGTCGTCGCCAATACCGCCATCGACGTGGTCGACGTGGCGACGGGAGTGCGGACCACCGCCGTCACCGTCCCGGCCGGCACGGTCCTGCATTCGCCCGAGTGGACCCCGGACGGGCGGGAGCTGATCTATACCGTGGTCGTCGACGGGCGCAGTGAACTGTGGCGCAACGGCAAGCCCGAGGTCACCGGCCAGGACGTCTTTCCGTTCCGGGTCTCGTGGAGGTCGCCGGGCGAATACGTCTACACCGCCGACGGTCAGATCCGCCGGGGTGGGACGGGCCGCGGCCGCATCGGCTTCACCGCCGTCACCTCGATCGCGAAGCCGGCGTATCGCAAGCGGCACCGCGATTTCGACTCGACCGTGCCCAGGCCCGTCAAGGGCCTCGCCAGCCCGGCGATCAGTCCGGACGGCAAGTGGGTCGCCTTCTGCGCGCTCAACGACATCTGGGTCATGACGATCGGGGAGAAGCCGCGGCGGGAGATCACCGGCGCGTCGTGGAAATCCCATCCGGCCTGGTCGCCCGACGGCCGCCACCTGTCGTACTCCACCGACCGGTCGGGCAAGCTCGACATCTGGCTCCGCGACCTGCACACCGGCACCGACCGCCGGCTCACGGCCCTGCCGAACGCCGCCGCGGTCTCCGGCAGCTGGTCGAAGGACGGCACCCACCTGGCCTTCCTCGACCAGACCGGCGCGGTCTACACGGTCGAGGTCGCCACCGGCACGGTCGAGAAGATCTACGCCGCCACCTTCGAGCCGGGGCGCCCGACCTGGTCGGCCGACGGCACCACGGTCGCGGTGGCCGCGATTGTGCCCTACTCGGCCCGCTACCGGGAAGGGCTCAGCAAGATCCTCCTGATCGACCGCGCGACCGGCACCGGTCGCTACCAGGACCCGCTGCCCGACCGCTCGATCCAGACCCGCGGCGACGACGGACCGGTCTGGTCGCCCGACGGCACGAAGATGGCGTTCGTGGTGGCCAGCGTGCTCTTCGTCGCGCCGGTCGCGCCCGACGGCACCTTCACCGGGCCGCCCCGGCAGGTCACCCGCGAGGTCACCGACGCACCCACCTTCAGCGGCGACTCCAGCACCATCCTCTATCTTTCCAACGGCCGGCTGCGCCTGGTCGCCGCCGGCGGCGGCGACCCGCGCCCGGTTGCGGTCGGGCTGAGCTGGGCGAACAGCTCACCCCGCGGCCGTACGGTCATCCGCGCCGGACGGGTCTGGGACGGCTCGTCGAAGAGCCTGCACCACGACGTCGACATCATCGTCGACGGCAACAAGATCAGCGCGGTCGAGCCGCACCGGGCCGGCCGCGACGGCGTACAGGTCGACGCCCGCAACGACGTCGTCATCCCCGGCATCATCGACATGCACCACCACCGCGAGATGCAGGGCTACTCCTACGGCGCCCGCCAGGGCCGGCTCTGGCTCTCGCTCGGCATCACCACGACCCGGTCGCCGGGCAGTCCGGCCTACCACATGGTCGAGGAGCGCGAGTCGATCCAGTCCGGCGCCCGGCTCGGCCCGCGCTACCTGGCCACCGGCGAGGCGATCGACGGCTCCCGCATCTTCTACAACTTCATGCGGCCGACGTTCGACGACGACCAGCTCGCACTCGAACTGTCGCGGGCCGGGGCACTCGACTACGACCTGATGAAGGCGTACGTCCGCCTGAGCGCCACCCGGCAGCGGGCCGTCATCGACTGGGCCCACCGGCACGGCATCCCGGCGACCTCCCACTACCACTACCCGGCGCTGGCGGTCGGCGGCGACGGGATGGAGCACGTCGGGGCGACCAACCGGTTGGGCTACTCCCGGACGGTCACCGCGCTCGGTGCCGTCTACTCGGATGTCGCCGACATCTTCCTGGCCAGCGGCGCCTCGCTGACCCCGACCCTGTTCAACTCGCTGTTCCTGCTCGCCACCGACGACTCGCTGGTCGAGGACGAGCGGGTCAAGACCCTCTATCCGAGCTGGGAGTACGCCAACCTCCAGGCCTCGCTGGAGTCGGCCCGCACCACCGACCAGACCGCCAACCTGGCCAACCTCGCCCGGCAGGTCGCGCACGTCGTCCGCCTGATCCGGGGCGGCGGCGTGGTGGTCACCGGCACCGACTCGCCGATCGTCCCGACCGCGGTCAGCACCCACATGAACCTGCGCGGCATGGTCGCCTACGGCGCCACCGCGTGGGAGGCGATGAGCAGCGCCACCCGGGTGTCGGGGGAGTTCCTCGACCTGCCGCTGGGCCGGCTGGCACCGGGCTACTTCGCCGACCTGGCCCTGCTCGGCGGCGACCCGCTGACCGACATCAAACAGGCGGCCAACGTGCGTCAGGTGATGGCCAACGGCGTCCTGCGCACCCCCGCCGACCTGATGGCGCCGTTCGCGGGAGTGGAAACGCGCCGGTCCGCGCCGGTCGCGATGGAGAAGGCCCCGGACCACTACTGGTGGCACGACCCGCACTGGGTCGAGGCCAGCCGGCACGCCTGCTGCTCCGACGACTAGAAGGCGCCGTGGCGGCCCTCTCCGGCAACGAAGCGGGCCGCCCCGGCCACCCCCTCGCGCTCCACGATCGGCCGCCCGCCCGCGCCCTCGGCTCGAAGCGCCTCGCCGAGCGGCAGATCAAGGCCGGCATAGACCGAGGCACGGTCGGCGAGCACGCACTCGAACGGGAAATCGGCGATCCGGGCGGCCAGGGCCCGGGCTTCGGAGACCCCGCGGCCCGGCTCGGCCACCAGGGTGGCCAGGCCCATCCCGTACGCCTCGGCGGCCGTGACCGGGCGTCCGGTGAGGATGAGATCGAGGGCCCTTCCGAGCCCGACGATGCGCGGGAGCCGCACCGTCCCGCCGTCGATCAGCGGCACGCCCCAGCGCCGGCAGAAGACGCCGAGAACCGCGTCCCGCTCGACCACCCGCAGGTCGGCCAGCAGCGCGAGTTCGAGCCCGCCGGCCACCGCGTGCCCGGCGATCGCCGCGATCAGTGGCTTGCCCAGCGCCATCCGGGTCGGCCCCATCGGCCCGTCGCCGTCCGGGTCGAGCGGGTTGCGCCGCCCCGGATCGCCGACTGCGGTCAGGTCGGCCCCGGCGCAGAACGTCCCGCCCGCCCCGGCCAGCACCGCCACCCGCTGGGCCGGATCGTTCTCGAACTCCTCGAACGCCGCGCGCAGCTCCGACGCCATCGGCCCGTCCACGGCGTTGCGCCGGTCCGGCCGGTCCAGCCAGATCGTGGTGATCGCCCCTGAGTTCTCGACCCGGATATCCGCCATGGGTCCATTCAACCCGTCCGGGCCTGGCTATGAGGGGCGCACCTTGACGGCCATCGATATATGGGTGACCGTCGAGAAATGCCGAACCGTCCACGAAGGATCTTCGCCGCGTTCGTCCTCGCGGCGGCCCTGACGGGGGCCGGGATCGTCACCGGACACGCCGCTCTGGGCAACGCACCCGCCCCGTCGGCCTCCGTGCCGCCCACTCCCAGCGATCCGGTCCCGCCGCTGCCGTCGGGACCGATCAACCCGTCTCCCTATCCGCCGAGCGTGCCCGGCGACCTGACCGCCACCGCCGTGCACGCCACCTCGGTCACGCTCTCCTGGACCGCCTCGCACGGCGGCTGCTGCGGGGTCGACCACTACGTGGTCCAGTACTGGCAGGCGTTCGACGACGTCATCAGGTCGGCCGACGTCGGCAACGTGACCACCGCGACCATCACGGGCGGCATCCTCGCCCGTCACCAGTACTACTTCCGGGTCAGCGCGCTCGACGACCTCAACCACCAGTCGGCCGGGTCGAACCAGGTCGTCGTGGTCACCCCGGCCTCCGACACCGCGGCCGACACGACCCCGCCGAGCGCACCCGGCGCCCTGGCCGTCGACGGCGCCTCGTTGACCTGGGCACCCTCGACCGACGACGTCGGCGTCGTGGCCTACGACATCTACCGTTTCGACGGCTGGTACACCTCGCAGCTGGTCGGTTCCACCGCCGCCACCAGCTACCCGGCCCCGGACGGCGGCGGGCGCATCCTGTTCTACGTCCGGGCCCGCGACGCCGCGGGCAACGTGTCGATCGCGTCGAACACGGTCACCACCGGGACCGCCTCGCCGCCCCCGACCGCGCCGCCCGCGACCCCGGCCTGCCGGGCCGGCTACCGCACGACCTCCAACTGGACCGGCGGCTTCGTCGCCGAGGTGACGCTCACCAACACCGGTTCGTCCACGGTCGACGGCTGGACGCTCGCCTTCACCTTCGGCGGCGACCAGCGGATCGGCGCGGCCTGGAACGCCTCGGTGGCCCAGTCCGGCGCGACGGTCACGCTGACCGACGTGAGCTGGAACCGCACGCTCGCGCCCGGGGCCGCCGCCACGATCGGCGTGATGGGTTCGTGGAAGGCCGGCAACGGCGTACCGACCGCGTTCACCCTCAACGGCGGCGCCTGCGCCGTCGCCTAGAAACGGGCCCGCCGGCGCCGGCCGCCGGCGGGCCGCTATTCGCCGAGCGTCTCCGTGGGGCCGGCACGGAAGTTGCCGTGCGGGTCGGCGTCGGTCAGGCCGTCGACCTTGACGATCACGGTGGCCCGCAGGAAGTCGAGCATGCCCGCCAGGGTCTCGCGCTCGCCGCCGTTCTCGGCCGGGCGCTGCCGGGCGGTCATCGGGGCAGGGCCCGGCGCTCGGCGTCGTCGGCCACGACCCGGGTGGCCAGGCGGGTGAGTTCCTCCCGCTCCGCGGTCGGGAGGCCCACGACGTACGCGTCGATGCGTGACCCGAACTCCAGCGCGACCTGACCGCCCAGCGCGCGCCCCGCCTCGGTGAGGGAGACGCGCACCGCGCGGCGGTCTTCGGCGCTGGGTGTCCGCCGGACCAGCCCTCGGCGCTCGGCGCGGTCGACGAGACCACTGATCGACGACTTGTCGAGGCCGAGGAACCGGCCCAGCTCCCGCATCGTCGGCTCGCGGTCGCGGAGGACGCCGAGCAGGCGGGTCTGGATCACCGACAGGTCGTGGCCGCCGGCGACCTCGGACAGGGTGCCGTGGACGAGGAAGGAGAGCTGGGCGAGCGCGTCCATGGTGCTGAGCCGGTCGGTCACGCCCGCATGATAGTTCGTGCCACAAACTACCGGCAAACGGTGACGCTTCCGCCGGTGCCGCCGCCCCTGGCAGGATGACCGGGGTGCGGTTGAAAAGGGGGCTCCGCGGTCTCACCGGCGTGCTGGCGTTTCTGCTGGCCGGTGAGGTTCTCGGGCGGATCGGCCTGGTCGACCGCGCCTACCTGCCGCCCTCCTCGGCCGTGCTCGCGCGGGCGGCCGGCCTGATCACCGACGCCGGCTTCCGGCAGGACGTGGCCGCGACCCTCGAGGTGTGGGCGGGCGGGCTGCTCCTGGCCCTGCTGATCGCGGTGCCGGCCGGCCTGCTGCTGGGCAGCCTGTCGGGGGTGAACTCCGCGGTACGCGTGCTGATCGAGTTCCTGCGCCCGATCCCGGCGGTCGCGCTGGTCCCGCTCGTCATCCTGATCGTCGCCGGCCAGCGCCAGATGGAGCGCGACCTGGCCGCCTACGCCGCGCTGTGGCCGATCCTCGTCAACACCGTCTACGCGGTCGGGGACGTCGACCCGGTCACCCGCGACATGGCCCGCACCTTCGGGCTCTCCCGGCCGGCCATCGTGGCCCGCATCGCGCTGCCCGGCGCCGCGCCGTTCATCGCGACCGGCACCCGGGTCGCGTCGGCGATCGCCCTCGTCGTCACCATCAGCACCGAACTGATCGCCGGCGGGGGCGAGCACGGCATCGGCATTTTCGTGCTCAACGCGAGCGCTGACGCCGGTCACGCCGACGTCGTCTTCGCCGCCGCCGGGATCGCCGGCCTCCTCGGGTACGCGATCGACCTGTCCCTGCGGATGCTGGAGCGGAGGGCGTTCCGATGGCACTTCCAGCGGCTGGCTCTGGCCGCGTGACCGGGGCGGCCGGGCTCCGCGGCTTCCTTCTGCGGTGGGCCGTCTTCGCGGCGGCCGTCGCCGCGTGGCAACTGGTGACCGCGGTCGCGGTGCCCGAGGAAAAGAAGGTGTTCTTCCCGCCGCCGTCGGTGATCGCGCGCCGGATGTACGAGCTGTGGCTGTCCGGCCCGGCCGACCACGCCTTCCTCACCCCGGCCGTGGCGGCCGACATCGTCCCGAGCGTCGAGCGCCTGCTGGCCGGCTGGCTGATGGCGGCGGTGCTCGGCATCGGGCTGGGGGTGCTGCTCGGGCGGCTCCCGGACGTACTCGACTATGTCGACCCGCTGATCCAGTTTTTCCGGGCCGTTCCGCCGCCGGCCCTCATCCCGGTGTTCATCGTGCTGTTCAAGCTCGGCCCGACGATGCGGCTCGCGGTGATCGTGTCCGGGGTGGTCTGGCCCATTCTGCTGAACTCGATCGACGGTGCCCGGACGGTCGAGCCACTGCGGCTGGAGGTCGCCCGGGTGTTCGCCCTGACGCGCTGGCAGCGCCTCCGGGGCATCATCCTGCCAGCCGCCGGACCCAAGATCTTCGCCGGGCTCCGGGTCAGCCTGTCGATGTCGATCATCCTGATGGTGATCTCGGAGATGGTCGGTGGCACCGACGGCCTCGGTTACCGGCTCTTCACCACCAAGGACGCGTTCCAGCTGCCCGACATGTGGTCGGTCATCGTGCTGCTGGGCCTGCTCGGATACACCCTCAACGCGCTGCTGCTCGGGCTCGAGCGCCACGTCCTGGCCTGGCAGCGCGGATCCTGACCGAGGTCACGGGCCGAGGTAGTCGGGATCGGTCATGATCTCGATCAGCGCCGGCCCGGGATGCGCCCGCGCCTTGGCCATCGCGGCCGGCAACGCGTCCGCGCGATGCAGGCGCTGGGCGAAGACGCCGTACCCGCGGGCGATCGCGGCGACGTCGATGCCGGACAGGTCCTTGCCCGGGTAGACGCCGCGCTTCACCGCGGTGCCGCCGTAGCGGCGCAGCGCCGCCGCCACCGCCGCGTAGGACTCGTTGTTTATCACCACATAGGTCACCGGGATGCGGTAGCGGGCGGCGACCCACAGGGCCTGTGGGCTGAACTGGAACGCGCCGTCGCCGAGCACGGCGATCACCTCGCGTTCGGGCCGGGCCAGCTTGAGCCCGAGGGCCGCGCCCATGCCCCAGCCGAGCGAGCCGGAGGACGTGGTGTGGTGCTGGTGCGGCGGGTCCTGCGGGAGCCGCCGCAACAGGATCGCCCCGGTGGTCGTCGCGTCGCCGACCACGGTCGTGTCGTCGGCGACGAGCCGGGCGAGCGCCTCCGCGACCGCGGCCACGTTCTCGACGCCGTCGCGCTCGGGCGGCAGCGGGCCGCTGTCGGCGAGGAACTCCGCCCGCATCGCGGCGACTCGGTCGTCGCCGGCCGGACCCCGCTGACCGTCCAGTTCGGACCGGAGCCGCGCGAGGGCCAGGCGCTCGTCGGCCACGATGCCGACGTCCACGCCGTAGATCGCGCCGATCTCGCCGGCGTCGCTGTGCAGGTGGATCACGCGGCTGCCGTCCGGCACGTCGGGGCGGCCCGGCACCTCGAACTCGGTGAAGCAGCGACATCCGGCGAACAGGATCACGTCGCGGTCGGCGACCGTCGGGCGCTTCGCGTCGTACAGGCCGGCGTAGTTCGGGTGGGAGCTGGGGAAGCCGGGGCGTTCGAAGGTACGCCGGTCCTCGTTGACCACCGGCGCGCCCAGCCGCTCGGACAGCGCGACGAGCTCGGCGACCGCGCCGTGGCGTGCCACCTCGGCCCCGGCCACGAGCAGGGGGCGGCGGGCCGTGGCGAGCAGCTCGGCGGCCTGGCGGACCTGCCGCGGATCGGGGGCGGTGCGGGCGCGGGGACGGTAGCGCTCCGGGTCGGGCACGGGCGTCTCGCACGCGGCGTTCATCAGGTCCTGCGACAGCCCCACCCACACCGGCCCGGTCGGCTCGGTCAGGGCGAGTCGCAGCGCGCGGTTGAGGTCCTCCGGGAGGTCGTCGGCGCGCAGCGACTGCCACTGGTGCTTCACGTACGGCTCGGCGAGCCGGCCGGTGTCGGGTACGCAGGTGAAACCGCGGTGGGACTGCAGGCGGGCGGGCTTGAGTCCAGTGAGGACGACCACCGGCGAGCGAGCCAGGCGGGCGGCGTTCAGGTGGGCCAGCGAGTTGGCCAGCCCCACGTGCGTGTGCAGGTACGCCACGGCGAGCTCGCCGGTGCCGCGGGCGTACCCGTCGGCCGCCGACACCGCGACGGACTCGTGCGGGGTGAGGACGACCTCGAAGTCCGGATGGTCCACAGTGGCGTCCAGAAAGGACGCCTCGGTGCTCCCGGGGCACGTGAAGACCCGCCGCACACCCCAGGCCAGCAGGGTCTCCAGAACCGCCCGGCCGCCGCTGCGCTCCGATTCACTCACCTGGTCCCGTTTCGCCGAGGTTGTCTTCTATCGCCAGATGTCTATGTTTATTCGCATGCTACGACACCGCAAATCGAAGAGCTGGGCCCCGGCGGTCGTGACCGGCCTCCTCGTCGCCGCGGTCCTCGCCGGATGCGGCGGCTCGGACAAGGGGCCGGCCCCCGGCACCAACGGGCTGGAGAAGACGGATCTCAAGGTCGGCATTCTGCCGATCCCCGACGCGGCCACGGTGTACATCGCCAAGAGCAAGGGCTACTTCGCGGCCGAGGGGCTGAACGTGACGCCGGTGGTGCTCACCAACGGTTCCGAGACGGTCAGCCGGCTCGTGTCCGGCAGCGTCGACATCGCCTACAGTGCCTACGTGCCGATTATCCAGGCGGCGTCCTCGGGCGTACGGGTGCGGGTGATCTGCGACGGCTACCGGGGGCGCACCGACCTCTATCCGATCGTGACCCGGCCGGACTCGCCGATACGCGACCCGCGGCAGCTCGCCGGCAAGAAGATCGGCCTGATCAACACCAAGGGGTTCCCGTCACTGCTCACCGACGCCGCGCTGGCCGGCGTCGGCGTACCGGCGTCCGCGGTCCACCTGGTCGAGATCCCGTACCCGAACATGCCGGCCGCACTGCAGAACGGCTCCATCGACGCCGCGTTCATGACCGAGCCGTACCTCAGCCAGTCCCGCAAGACCTTCGGTGCCCGCGTGGTCGTCGACACGATGAGCGGCCCCACCGCCGATCTCCCGGTCGGCGGGTACGTCTCGTCCCCGCGGTTCGTGACCGGCAACCCGAAGACCCTGGCCGCCTTCGACCGCGCGATCGCCAAAGCCCAGGCCGCGGCCGCGGACCGCACGCTGGTCGGCCAGACGCTACCGATGTACGTGCACGGCCTGTCACCCAGTGTCGCTCAATCGATCACCCTCGGCGTGTTCCCGTCATCCCTGGACCCGGCCCAGCTCCAGCGCGTCGCCGATCTGATGACCCGGTTCGGCGCCATCCCGAAGCACTTCGACGTCCAGCAACTCCTGCGGTCCTGACCGTGCTCGAGGTCATCGGCCTGAGCCACGCCTACGACGACCACGCCGCCCTGGCCGGGATCTCGTTCGACGTCCGGGCCCGCGAACTGGTCAGCGTGGTCGGCCCGTCCGGCTGCGGAAAGTCCACCCTGCTGCGCGCGATCGCCGGGCTGATCCGCCCGGCCGCCGGCGAGATCCGGCTCGCCGGGCGGCCGGTCAGCGGCATACCGGCCGGCCTGGCCGTGGTCTTCCAGGACTACTCGCGCTCGCTGCTGCCGTGGATGTCCGTCCGCGACAACGTGATGTTCCCACTGCGCCGGCGCGCTCTCGGCCGGGCCGGCCGGCGCCGGGCCGCCGACGCGGCGCTGGCCGAGGTGGGCCTGGCCGAGGCGGCGGGCCGGTTCCCCTGGCAGCTGTCCGGCGGGATGCAGCAACGGGTGGCGATCGCACGGGCGCTCGCCTACCGCCCGTCGCTGCTGCTCATGGACGAGCCCTTCGGGTCGGTCGACGCCCAGACGCGGGAGGACCTGGAGGACCTGCTGTTGCGGGTGCGGGCCGACACCGACATGACGATCCTGCTGGTCACCCACGACATCGACGAGAGCGTGTACGTCGGCGACCGGATCCTCGTGATGGGACGCGCGCCCGGCCGGGTGCTGGCCGACCTCGCCGTCGACCTGCCAACGGCCCGCGACCGGATCGAGACCCGCGAACTGCCGGCGTTCATCCGGCTGCGCTCGGCGGTCGGACGCCTCGTCCGCGACAACGCCCCCGGCCTGGTCGCCGGCGGCCGGTCCGCCCCCGACGCCCGAAGCGGGCACCCACAACCCGACCGGCCGGGCTGAGCCGCCGGCCCGGAAACGTGCTCAGATCCGGCGCGTCGCGCGGCTGACGTTCAAGTCCGGGGCGCTAGCGGGCGCTGACCGCCAGGAGCTCGGCGACGACGTGGTCGGCCGCCTCGGGTTTGCCGTGGGTGCGGGCGGCCTGGGCCATCGCGGCGCGGTGCTGGGGGTCGACCAGCAGGCCGTGGATGGCGTTGCGGAGTTCTTCCGGGGTGGCCGTCGGGCCGTCGAGCATCAGCGCGGCGCCGGTTGCGGCCAGGTGGCGGGCCGTGACGCGCTGTTCGTCGGCCGCCGAGTGGGGGTAGGGGACCAGGACGCAGGCCTTGCCGAGGGCGGTCAGCTCGGCGACCGTGCCGGCGCCGCTGCGGGCGACCACGATGTGGGCCGCCGCCAGCAGGTCGGGGAGCTCGTCGTGGATGAAGTCGAGCACGTGGTAGCGGGCGGCCAGGTGCGGCGGGAGGGCGGCGGCCACCTGCTGCATCTCGGCGTAGCTGAGGCTGCCGCACTGGTGCACGATCTGGCTGTGCTGGAGCAGGTCGCCCAGGGCTCCGGTGAGCATGCGGTTGATCTGCTGGGCGCCCGCCGCGCCGCCGGTGACCAGCACCAGCGGCAGGTTGGGGTCGAGGTTGAAGGCCTGGTAGGCGCGGGCCGGGTCGCCCTGGAAGACCTCGGCGCGGATCGGGTTGCCGGTGACGACCGCCTTGGCGCGGGCCTTCGGCGGCAGGTGTTCGAGGGACGCCTCGTGGCTGAGCAGGATGCGGGTGGCGACCCGGGCCAGGATGCGGTTGGCCAGGCCGAGGCTGAGCGTCTGCTCGTGCAGCAGGTAGGGGACGCCGAACAGCTTGGCGGCCAGGCCGATCGGCACCGAGACGTAACCGCCGGTGCTCAGCGCGACCGCCGGTTTGGTGCGGGCGACCGTGAGCACGGCCTGGAGGACGCCGACCGGGATGCGGAACGCGTCGACGAAGTTGCGGGCCAGGTCGCGGGGGCTGACCGAGCGGCGCAGCTTGCCGGTGGTGATGGCGCGGAACGGGATGTGGTTGCGTTCGGCGATTTTGGCCTCGAGGCCGCTGGCCACGCCGACCCAGAGGACCTCGGGGGCGGCCCCGGTCTCGGCCAGGCGACGCTGCAGCGTCGTGACCGTGGTCAGCGCCGGATAGGTGTGCCCACCGGTGCCACCGCCGGTCACGATCACGCGCAGGGTGTGCAGGCGCTCGCTGCTGTAGAGAGACATACGGTCGGCGAGTCTACGGGGTCTTCAAATCCGGTCGCCGTTGAGGACGCTGCTGCAGCGCCGGATGGTCATCAGCTGCAGCCGGGTGAACAGCGACGGCCCCATGAGCCGGCCGGCCAGCCGGGCGGCGGGGGCCGGCGGCCGGTTGGTGATCTCGCTGGCGGCCAGCGACGAGATGCGGCGGACGCGGCGGGCCCGCACCCGCTCATACCCGCGCAGAGCGTCGGACACCGTGCTGGCGGACGACAACGCCCGCCGGAGCATCCACGCGTCCTCCAGGGCCTGGTTGGCGCCCTGGGCCTGCGACGGGGGAAAGGCGTGCGCGGCGTCGCCGAGCAGGGTCGCTCCATCGGTTCCCCACCGGTCGGGAATGGGGTGAACGGCGTGCCGGAAGGCGTGGACGTCGGCCTCGGTCAGCACGTCGAGCAGCTTGCGGACCGGGTCGGCGTAGGAGCGGAACCGCTCGCGGAGCCAGCCGATCACCGGCCGCCCGGCCGGGGCCGGCCCGTCGACGTCGAACCACCACTGCACCAGGCCGCCGCCGGCCGGCATCAGGCCGCAGAGCCCGGCGTCGCCGACGATGCAGCGCGCGTAGGCCCCGGCCGCCAGTTCGGGCATCGTCGCGGTCAGCCCCTGCCAGCTCACCCACCCGTTGTAGGACGGGTCGGCCGAGCCGAGCAGGGCCCGCCGCACGGCCGACCGGACGCCATCGGCTCCGACGACGAGCGCGGCCTCCTCGCGTACGCCGTCGGCGGTGACCACCGCGGCGCCGGAACCGGCGGTCTCCACCGTCCGGACCTGCCGCCCGTAGTCGACCGCGTCGGCCGGAAGGCCGGCGGCGAGTCGCTGCAGCAGCGTGGCCCGTGGGATGGTGGCGACCCGGTAGCCGGTCCAGCGGCGCAGCAGCGTCAGGTCGGCGTGGGCGAACGCGTGCCCGCCGGCGTCGAAGAACCCGAGCGTGTCGATGGCGCCGCCGAGGTCGTCGAGGGAGACCCCGAGTCCGGCCGCGGCGGCCGCGCCGTTGCTGAAGATCGTGACCGCGGCGCCGTCGGTGCGCGGGGCGTCGGCCCGTTCGAGCACGCGCACGTGATGACCGTCGGCCACCAGCCCGTTGGCCAGCGCCAGTCCGCCGACACCCGCTCCCACGATGAGGATGTCCATGATTCGGCCCCTTTCGCGGAGGGTGTCCCAGCGGCCCGGTTCCGGAGGTTACGGGCCGCTGGGGCACTCGCTCCCAGGAAGGCTCAGATCGATCAACGTCGCTGATTCACATTCTTTTCAGTCCCGGTGCAGAAAGTCAACCTCCGAAGTTCCGATACTTGGCCGGAATTTTCGGCCGGCTCCGAGCCTGTTGACGCTCCAGGTGGAAGCCTGAAGATCAACTGTTCGGAGCCACGCCGGTTCCGAAACTATCGGGGAGGCCGCCAACGGTGGCTGTGCCCCGGCGTCGTGCTGAGGCCCGGCCTGGACGGCCGCCTCCGACGCCGCGGCTCGGCACCTGCGACCGCATCCACGCCGGCCCGGTCAGTCCTCGACGTGCAGGGTAGGCCGGTAGATCAGCTCCTGGATGTTGCCGTCGAGCGTCCGCCGCTCGAGCAGCTCGAGGTCGAAGTCCGCCGCCCCGGCGAAGATCGGGTCCGACCCGGTCTGCCCGGTGATCACCGGGAACAGCGACACCTGGATGCGGTCGACGAGGCCGGCGGCCATCAGCGCCCGGTTCATCGACAGGCTGCCGTGCGACCGCAGCGGCACGTCGGACTCCTCCTTGAGTCGCGCGACGACATCGACGGCGTCCCCCTTCACGAGGGTCGCGTCCGGCCAGTCGAGCGGCCCCTGCAGCGTGTTCGACACGAACGTCGCCGGCAGGTTGGTCATCCGGGTGACCCACGCGTCGTGCACGGTCTCCTCCTCGCCCGACGCCAGCAACTGCGAGAACGCCCGGTAGGTGTTGGCCCCGAAAACCATCCGCTGTGGTTCGTCGTAGACGGCGAGGCGGTGTTCGAGCAGCTCGGGGCCCTGCTTGCCCCAGTAGCCGCCCCAGCCGCTGACGGCCGTGCCGAATCCGTCGAGGCTGGTGAATACGTCGAAGGTGTAGGTGACGGTCATGGTGTTCTCCCATTCATTGCGTGTTCGCCGGGACAGACCACCGGCCGCGGCGAAACTCATCGGGGCCGGGACGGCAGAGTGGACCCTCGTTGTGGTGATAGATCAAAGTGGCCGCATCGTGACAGCCGTACTACCCTGCGCTACGGGATGTGCGCCTTGGGTAGGCGCTGCTCTCGAGCGGAGGCGAGATGAGCGCAGGTGTCGGCAACGAACCACCCACGCCGTTGCACATCTTGATCACCGGCGGAACCGGGACGCTGGGCGAAGCCATGGTGATGGCGTTCGCCAAGGCGGGAAACCGGGTCTCCTTTCAGTACCATCGCAACCTCGAGATCGCGGAACGACTGGAGTCCCAGTGGGGCGCCGCCGGCGTGCCGATCGATTTCGCCGGTGAGTTCGACACCCCGGCGGGCGAGTTCGACGTGCTGATCAACTGCGCCGGGATCAACGAGTCGGAGGAGCTGACCGGAAGCGTCAGCCTCGCCGTCTGGGAGCGGATGCTGCGGATCAACGTCACCGTACCGCTGCTCCTGACGCAGGCCGTGCTGCCGGGCATGGTGAAACGCGGGTGGGGCCGCCTGATCAACATCGGCTCGATCTACAGCCTCCGGGTCGCACCTCACCGGGCACCGTACGCGGCGTCGAAACACGCCCTGAGCGGGCTGACCAAGACCATCGCCAAGGAGTACGCGGGCGCCGGCATCACGTGCAACGAGATCTGCCCGAGTGCCGTCGAGTCCCGGCTGATCAACCGGATCGCCGAGGACCGGGCCGCCGCCCGCGGCATCGATGCCGAGCGGGTGCTCGACGAGTACCGCTCGATGAACCCGCTGGGCCGGCTCGTGACGGCCGAGGAGGTGGCTTCGGTCGCGTTGTATCTCGCCAGCGGGCAGGCGGGCAACGTGAACGGCGTCTCGATCCCCGTCGACGGCGGATCGGTGGTCGGATGACCGCCCCGGAGGACCCGCTGGGCACGCCGCCGGCCCAGATCAAGTACGGCATCTGGAGCGACAACCCCGCGCCGGCCGATCAACTGCTCCACGAGCTGAGATCGCGCAACCAGCCGGTCGCACTGCTCGGCGCCGGGCTCACCACCCCGGTCGAGTGCCTCGTCGTCCTGATGCGGTCGCCGCTCAGCGAGGCCGGTCTGACCCGGCTGACCGAGCTGGCGAACCGGGCCCGGATGACGGTCGCCGTCGAGCCGCCCCGCGATCGTCGACAGGGGCCTCCGTGGCCCCGGGAGGCGACGCTGTGCTGGACCGGGCAGGGCGCCGACCTCGAGCGCATCGCCGAGGGCCTGATCCGGCTGATCAGCCGGACCGGCCTGCCGTTCGCCCCGTTCCCGTCGCTGCTGAGGACCGTGCGGCCGCTGCCGCAGCTGCCCTGGGCGAGTTCGCGCCAGTCCCTGGTCGAGCAGCTGCGCCGTCCGGAGCTGCCCCGGGTGATCCCGGTCGCGCAGGGGCTCTACGACGAGCTGGTGCATGCCGAGAAGGCCACCGGGGCGATCGACTACGACCTGATCCGGCTGGCCCGGTGGACCCGCGACGAACGCCGCAACACCGTCATCAACCTCCGGCTCGGCAACCGCGACGACCTGAACTCGTCGCTGACCCGGCCGCAGTCCCTCGAAGAGGTGGTGCTCGGCCGGCGCACCCGGCGGCTGATCATGGTGCTGGGCGAGCCCGGCGCGGGCAAGAGCCTGCAGTTGCGCTACCACGACGCGCTGGCCGCCCTGCGGTCGATCCGGCGACCGGGAGATCCGTCGGCCAAGGGCAACTCGTTCTACGTGGCCCTCGCTGATCAGCCGGCGAGCCCGGACATCTCCTTCAACTGGCTGGCCTCACGCTGGAGCGACCTGGTCGACACCAGCCAGTGGTGCGACCTCGACCAGTTCGTCCACGACGGCGGCACCGTCCTGCTCGACGGGCTGAACGAGGGCGGCATCCGCACCCTGCAGCTCACGCAGTGGATGGTGCACTGGCGCGACGTGATCCGCGACCTGTTGCGGCGCGGCGCGTCCAAGGTGGTGGTCACCTGCCGCACCCGAGACCAGGTGATCAACATGCGGGCGCCGGAGAACCGGGACCCGACCGAGGTTTCCCTGCTGCCGCTGTCCCGCGACCACATCATCGCGATCGCCACCGGACATGACGTCGACACGGGTGCGCGCCTGCACGAGGCGCTGCGGTCCGACGAGGGCCTGATCGAGCTCTACTCCAACCCGTTCCGGCTGGCGTCCTTCCTGCGCTCCGGCGCGCCGCAGGTCGCGGACACCGAGACGCTGCTGTTCGGCACGGCCGTGTCGGCGGCGATCGTGCACGAGTGGGAGCACGACGCCTCGCACGGGCCGCTCGTGCCGGTCGGCATCCCGAACCACCTCAAGCGCATCGCGAACTCGGGCGCCGACCCCTGGCCGATCCTGGAGAGCATGCCGCTCATCCGGGCGCTCGGCGTGCTCGCCCGGCAGTTGACGTTGCCCGCGACGCCGGGCGGCCGCGCCCGGCTGACCATGTCGCCGCGGGACGCCGGGGCGACGCTCAGCCGGGCCCTGCACGACGCCGGTGAGCGGGCGGTCGACCCGGCGCTGATCGTGGAGACCGCGAAGGATCTGCACATCCTCGCCGACGACCCGACGCATGTGCGCTTCGCTCACCCGTCGATGCAGCACCTGTTCGCGGCGCTCGGCACGCCGGTCGACGGCATCGTCTCGCTGGCCCAGCAGGAGCTCAGCGTCAGCCCGGCGCCGGACAGCCAGGCGCCGCCCGCGCCGCCGGTCACCGCGCCCGGCTACGCGCACCGCCGGTACGAGGAGCTGTTCAAGTTCGCCGCCCAGCTGCGTGGCGTCGAGGTCGCCGACCGGCTGGCCGACGTCGACCCGGTGCTGGCCGCCCGCGTCTACCTGTCCATCCGGTCGGACGTCGACGCGACGATCGCGGCGCGGATCCGGAACGCGATCCTGCGCCAGCTGCGCGACCTGACCGATCGCCGCCCGCGCAGCGCGATGCTGGCCGCGCTGGGCGACATGGGCTGGAGCCTGCCCTCGACCGATGAGGGCAGCGGCGCGACCGTGCTGGTGCCGGCCCGGGAATGGCAGCTCGGTGACCGCCGGAAGGAGAACTTCGACCGGCGGGTGGGCAGCGAGGTCCGCACGATCAGCCTGCCGGCCTTCCGGATCGCGCGCTTCCCGGTGTCCAACGCCGAGTTCGAACTGTTCATCCAGTCCGGCGGCTACGAGGACCCGACCCTGTGGTCACCGGAGGGCTGGGAGTGGCGCATGCGGCGCCGCGCGGTCGACCAGTTCGTCTCCGACTGGCAACGGCGTCAGGCGAAGCTGAACAGCGAATATCCGGAGATGGTCCTGAAATTGCTGCGCAGCGGTGCCGCCACGCCGGTCGGGGCGGCCGCCCTGGTGCGCTTCGCGAAGATGCCGGAGTGGGAGATAGCCGAGCACGCCCGCACGCAGCTGGCCCAGCCGGTGACCAAGCCGAAATACTGGCACGAGACGACCCTGCGCAACCGCCTGCAACCCGTGGTGGGCGTCTCGTGGTTCGAGGCCAACGCCTACTGCATGTGGCTGGGCCGGCTGCTGCGGGCCACCGTCCGGCTGCCGAGCGAGAACGAGTGGGAGGCGGCCTGCCTGCACTCGTGGCAGGTCCAGACGACGGCCGGCATCGAGGCGGTGCTGGGCGCCGCATACGCGAACACCAAAGAGTTCGGCTATGAGGCGACGACGCCGATCGGCACCTTCGCCACCCGCGAGCAGGAACGGAGACTGCTGCCGGTCGAGCTCCTCGGCAATGTGTTCGAGTGGACGTTCGACTACTACGCGGCCGGTGTCCACAACCGCCGAACGGTCAAAGGTGGCTCCTGGCAGCACGAGTTGTGGCGTGCGCGCCCGGCGTACCGTGGACGAGGCGACGTCGACAACCGCAACAACGACCTCGGATTCCGTTACGTGATCACGGAGGAGCCGGCATGAGTGGGCACGATGACACGTACGGCAAACCCGCCGACGAGATGCGGGCGACGCCTCCCGGCACCGAGGATCAGGTCGGCGAGATCGCGCTTCTGGCCGCCGACCCCGACTCGGACGACGACGAGATTCTGCGGAAGCTGAACGCTCTCGCGAGCAGTTTCACCGCCGAAGAGATCTTCACCGCGCTGGTCCGGTTCGACGTCCCCGACGTGCTCGGGTAATCCTTGCGCCAATCGGCGGCACAACCTGTCCATCCGTGTTGTCGTTGGAGGCGTGGGCGCGGCGGAAGGCATCCTCTCTGGTGCTGGTCGCTCGACTAGGGCTAGAGTCGCGTCCCTCACCAGCGGAGGTGCAAGGTGCTGCTGCACGACATCGGTCGACAAAAACGGTTGACGCGTCTCATCCCGCACACCGGTGCGGCCCTCTGGCTGCCGCTCGACGACGGGCTGATCTCCGGCCCCGAGGATCACCTGCGTGACCTTCGGCCGTTCCTCAAGCGTGATGTCGTCGAGTCGGTCACCGCGGTCCTCGGTTTTCGGGGGGCGCTGCGCTCCTGCCACCGCGAGCTGGCGCGGACTCCCACGATCATGAACCTGACGGCCAGCACGACGCTGGGCGAGCACACCCGCAAGGTGGTGGTCGGCTCGGTCGCCGACGCCGTCCGCGACGGGGTCGACGCGGTCGCCTGCCACGTCAACATCACTTCGGCGTACGAGGGAGAGCAGCTCGAGATCCTCGGCCGGGTGGTTTCCGAGGCCGACGCGTACGGAATGCCGGTCGTCGCCATGGCCTATCCCCGTCGCCGGCACCCGAACGGCACCGACGACAACCATCTGGGGCTCCGCGAAAAGAACCCGGACGAGTTCGCTGTGCTGGTGCGACACGGCGTGCGCGCGGCCGTGGAGCTCGGCGCGTCAGCCGTCAAGACGATCTACACGGGGACGGTCGAGTCGTTCCAGACGGTTGTCGACTGCGCGATGGACGTGCCCGTGCTGATCGCCGGCGAGAAGCTGATCGACGAGGGTGACGCGGTCGCGAAGGCTCAGTACGCCATTCGGGCCGGCGCCGCCGGGGTGGCGTTCGGCCGGCAGATCTTCGCCCGGCACGACCCCGGCCCGTTCGTGCACAAGCTGCGGACCGGCATCGACGACTGCTGGGCCGAACGCAACCGGACGGTCACGTCCGTTCCTCCCAGATCAAACGCGCTGCTGGGCGGGGGCTGACCGCGATACCGCCGGTCTCCCGCAGCTCACCGGACCCGAGCCGCTCCCACCGCCGCCCGAACGAGTCGACGATCTCCAGCGGCAGGAACAGCGTCCCGACCTCCACATCGCTGGGCACCCGCAGGCCCCGGGTCTCGCTGGGGGAGAGGGCGACCGGGGCGGACCACGTCTCCGCGTCGACCACCACCCGTACGGAAACGGCGACACCGTTGCCGTTCTTGACCGACCACCGCCGGGGGTTGACGGGCCAGCAGCTGACCAGAGCGGCCTGTTCCCGCGCCCGTTCGGCGTTCTCCCGGCGTCGCTCCTGCCCGTTGCGCACATAGGAGACCGCGGCGATGGTCAGGGAGATTCCGGTGAGGAGCGACCCCACCCACGCCGGGACGTTCCCCCAGTCCATGCCCCGATGGTAACGAGCCGGGCCGCCCGGACTCGCCGATGCCTTACCGGGCCGCGCGGCGGCGATAGGCGGCCGGCGTCATGCCGAAGCGGGCGTGGAACGCCCGGATGAAGTGGGCCTGCACCGGGAAGCCCCAGAGGGCCGCGATCTCCATCGTGGGGTGGCGGGCCAGCGCCGGTTCGGCCAGGTCGGCGCGGATCCGGTCCAGCCGCCGGCCGCGGATCGTCTCGGCGACGGACTGGTCGGCGCCCTCGAAGAGACGGTAGAGGGTTCGCGTCGAGATGTGGTGGGCCCGCGCGACCGACGCCGGGTCGAGGCCGGGGCGGCCGAGGTGGGTGGCGATGTGGGCCAGCACCGAGACCCTCAGCGCCTCGTCGGTCAGGTCGGCCGGCGGGCCGGCTTCGGCACTGATGAGGCCGGCCAGCAGGTTGGCCCCGGCCTCGCCGAGATGCGGTGCGGCAAGCGCTCCGGCCTCGCCGAGATGCGGTGCGGCAAGCGCTCCGGCCTCGCCGAGATGCGGTGCGGCAAGCGCTCCGGCCTCCCCGGGATGCGGTGCGGCGAGCGCGCCAGCCGCGCCGGGATGCGGTGCGGCGAGAGCTCCGGCCTCCCCGAGATGCGGCGTGACGAACGCTCCGGCCTCGCCGAGCGGCGCCCGGCCGGGTGAGCCGGTCGCGGCGCGACCGGCGCCGCTGCCGTCCGGGCCCGGCTCGGCCGCCGGAGCCGCGATCGCCGTTTCCAGCAGGTGGGTGAGCACCGCGCCCGGCCCCGCGAGAGCCCCGAACGCATGCCGCATCGCCGCGACCAGCACCCGCTGCGGCACCGACAGGGCGTCGCGCGGCACCGTCATCACCGTGCACGCCCAGGCGCCTTCCAGCCGCAGGGCGTAGGGACGGCCGGTGTCGTAGACCGCCAGCTGGCCCGGTTCCAGGGTCAGCGTGACGTCGCCCTGGTGCAGGACGGTGCGGCCGGCCCGCTGGATGCAGATCTTCAGCGGGTCGGCGGGCGCGGTCCTCAGCGAGGTCGTGGTGCGGCGGAGGATCTGCGGGCTGCCGGCCACGCGGAACGCCCGGGCCAGCCCGAGCGGGGTCGAGCGCACCCGGCCAACGGGCGGCGGCGCCGAGGTCAGCGGCGCCGGCACCAGTTGGGCGAACGTGTCGGCCGCATCACCACCGCGACCGCCGCCGACGTCGGCGTGGCGGCCGGGAACGCGGCCCGGGCGCAACCGGAGTGGGCCGCCACGCCGGGACCGCAGCGGGCGGCGCTGATTCGCCGGGCGGCGAGGACCCTCGAGGACAACCGGGCCGAGTTCGAGCGCTGGCTGGTCCGCGAGGGCGGGTCGATCCCCGGCAAGGCGGCCTTCGAGGTCGACCTGGCGCTGGGCGAGCTGTGGGAGGCGGCGGCCCTCCCGACCCAGCCGTGGGGTCACCTGCTGCCGACCAGCGAGCCCGGCCGCGACAGCATCGCGCGCCGCGTCCCGCTGGGTGTCGTCGGCGTGATCAGTCCGTGGAACTTCCCGCTCATCCTGTCGATGCGGGCGGTGGCTCCCGCGCTGGCACTCGGGAACGCCGTACTCCTGAAGCCGGACCTGCAGACGGCGGTCTCCGGCGGTGTTCTGCTGGCGCGACTCTTCGAAGAGGCCGGCCTGCCCGAAGGCCTCCTCGGCATCCTGCCGGGCGACGCCGAGCCGGGAAAGGCGCTCGCCGAAGACCCCACGGTGGCGATGATCGCCTTCACCGGCTCGACCGCCGTCGGCCGGGAGGTCGGCGCGGCCGCCGCCCGTACGCTCAAGCGCGTCTCGCTCGAACTCGGCGGCAACAACGCGCTGATCGTCCTCGACGACGCCGACCTGGAGGTCGCGAGCTCGGCCGGCGCGTGGGGCGCGTTCCTGCACCAGGGCCAGGTCTGCATGACCGCCGGGCGCCACATCGTGCTCGAGTCGGTGGCCGGCGAATATCTGGACCGTCTGGCCAAACGGGCGGCGAACCTTCCGGTGGGCAATCCGTTCACCGACCAGGTCGCCCTGGGGCCGCTGATCAACGAGCGCCAGGCGGCCAACGTGGAACGCATCGTCGCCGAGACGGTCGCCGCGGGGGCCGAGGTGCGGGCCGGCGGCGTACGCGATGGTTTGTTCTTCGAACCGACGGTCCTGGCCGGGGTGACGCCGGCGATGCCGGCCTTCCGTGAGGAGATCTTCGGCCCGGTCGCTCCGGTGATCGTGGTGGCCGACGAGGCCGAGGCCGTGGCGGTCGCCAACGACACCGACTACGGCCTGGTCGTGGCCGTGCAGACCGGCTCGGCCCAGCGAGGTCTCGATCTCGCGGCCTACCTGAATTCCGGCATCGTCCACGTCAACGACCAGACTCTGAACAACGACGCCTTCGCCCCGTTCGGCGGCGTCGGGGCGTCCGGCAACGGCAGCCGGTTCGGCTCGCGGAGCAGCTGGGACGAGTTCACGTCCTGGCAGTGGGTCACGTCGCGCGCCCAGGCGCACGGCTTCCCGTTCTAGTTCTACAAACCATTGACGTAGCTGGGAGCTTCTGTAGAGTTTTGAACGTGAACGTTGAGTTCCGCACCGACCCGGCGAACTACCGGCACTGGCGGCTGGAGTTCGACGGTCCGGTCGCGACCCTGACCATGGACGTCGACGAGCAGGGCGGCCTCGTCCCGGGCTATGAGCTGAAGCTCAACTCCTACGACCTCGGCGTCGACATCGAGCTCTACGACGCCGTCCAGCGGCTGCGCTTCGAGCACCCCGAGGTGCGGGCGGTCGTCATGACCAGCGCCAAGGACAAGATCTTCAGCGCCGGGGCGAACATCCGCATGCTCGCCGCCTCGGAGCACGGCTGGAAGGTCAACTTCTGCAAGTTCACCAACGAGACCCGCAACGGCATGGAGGACGCGTCGGCCAACTCGGGCCAGGTCTGGATCGCCGCGTGCAACGGCACCGCCTCGGGCGGCGGCTACGAGCTGGCGCTGGCCTGCGACCACATCATGCTGGTCGACGACCGGTCGTCCACGGTGTCGCTGCCCGAGTTGCCGCTGCTCGGGGTGCTTCCCGGCACCGGCGGGCTGACCCGGGTGGTCGACAAGCGGCGCGTCCGGCGCGATCGGGCCGACTATTTCGCCACGCGCGCCGAGGGAATCGGCGGGCGGCGGGCGGTCGAGTGGGGTCTGGTCGACGAGGCGGTGCCGCGTACTCAATGGGCCGCGAGCGTCGCCGCCCGGGCGACCGAAATCGCCGCGCGATCCGCTCGCCCCGAAGGGGAGAGCGGCATCGAACTCACCCCTTTGCACAAGGGGCGCTCCGGGAGCGCCATCGCTTACCGGTACGTCGAGGCCTCGCTCGACCCGGAGCGGGGCTGTGCCGAAATCACCGTGAAAGGCCCCGACGGTGTCCCGGGTGAACTGACGGCCGATTTCTGGACGCTCGCGATGACCCGCGAGCTGGACGACCTCATTCTGGATCTGCGCACCAATGAGCCGCTGCTCGGCACCTGGGTCCTGCGGACGAAGGGCGATCCGGCGGGCGTTCTGGCCCATGACGATGTGCTGCTGGGGCTGCCCGACGACTGGCGGGCCACCGAGATCGTGCTCTACCTGAAACGGACGCTGAAGCGGCTGGATGTTACCAGCCGGAGCCTCCTCGCCCTGATCGAACCCGGCAGTTGTTTCGCCGGTTCCCTGTTCGAGCTGGCATTGGCCGCCGACCGGTCCTACCACCTCGACGGCGTTTTCGAAGACGTCGACCCGGGTGCGGCGCCGGCGACCGTGATCGTCGGCGACATGAACCGGGGGCCGCTGCCGATGGGCAACGACCTGACCAGGCTGGCCACGCGTTTCGGCGGCGGCGAGGCCCCCGACTTCCCGGACAAGCCGCTGGACGCGCGGGCGGCGGAGGCGGCCGGGCTGATCACTTTCGCCCCGGACGACATCGACTGGGCCGACGAGGTCCGCATCGCGATCGAGGAGCGCGCCTCGTTCAGCCCCGACGCCCTCACCGGCCTCGAGGCCAACTACCGCTTCGCCGGCCCGGAGACGATCGAGACGAAGATCTTCGGCCGCCTCTCGGCCTGGCAGAACTGGATCTTCAATCGCCCGAACGCCTCGGGCCCGGAGGGTGCCCTGCGCCGCTTCGGAACCGGGCAGCGGGCCGCGTTCGACCGGAAGCGAGTGTGAGATGACCAGCGCCGACTATTCCGAGAAGATCCCGAACAACGTCGAACTGCACGAGGACCGCCGGTTGCAGCGCGCGCTCGAGTCGTGGCAACCGAACTTCCTCAACTGGTGGTCGTCGATGGGCCCGACGCTGCCGACCCAGGACGTCTATCTGCGCACCGCGGTCAACGTCGGCCGCGACGGCTGGGCACACTTCGGGCACGTGCCGATGCGGGAATACCGCTGGGGCATCTTCCTCGCCGAGCGCGACCGCGAGCGGACGATCGGTTTCGGACAGCACAAGGGCGAGCCGGTGTGGCAGAAGGTGCCCGGCGAATACCGCGCCGACCTGCAGCGGCTGATCGTCATCCAGGGCGACACCGAGCCGGCCTCGGTCGAGCAGCAGCGCAATCTCGGGGCGACCGCGCCCAGCCTCTACGACCTCCGCAATCTCTTCCAGGTCAATGTGGAGGAGGGACGGCACCTGTGGGCGATGGTCTATCTGCTCCACGCGTACTTCGGGCGCGAGGGCCGCGAAGAGGCCGAGGAACTGCTCCACCGCAATTCGGGCAGCGAGGAGTCGCCGCGCATCCTCGGCGCCTTCAACGAGGAGACGCCGGACTGGCTCTCGTTCTTCATGTTCACCTACTTCACCGACCGGGACGGGAAATATCAGCTCGGCACGCTGAAGGAGTCGGCGTTCGACCCGCTGTCGCGCACCTGCGAGTTCATGCTCAAGGAAGAATCGCACCACATGTTCGTCGGGACGACCGGGGTGGACCGGGTCGTCGAGCGGACCGCCCAGCTGATGGTCGAGAAGGACTCCGACGACGTCGGGCCGTTCGGCGCGATCCCGCTGAAGGTGATCCAGAAATACCTGAACTTCCACTACTCGGTGTCGCTCGACCTGTTCGGCGGGGAGACGTCGACCAATGTCGCCAACTACTTCACGTCCGGTCTGAAAGGGCGCTGGTCGGAGGACCGGCGGCGGGACGACCACCGGCTGACCGACGACTCGATCATGGTCGACGCGCTGGTCGACGGAGAAATCGGACAAAATGAGGTCGCGGCGCTGGTCGGGCTCAACACCGACCTGCGGCGCGCCTACATCGCCGATTGCCAGAACGGTGTCAGCCGGTGGAACAAGGTCCTCGAATCGGCCGGCCTGCCGCAGCGCCTTTTCCTCCCGCATATCGCTTTCAATCGTCAGGTCGGGGCGTTCCGCGACATTCAGGTGTCGCCGACCGGTGAGATGCTGACCGCCGACGAATGGGAGCGGGCGAAGAGCAACTGGCTCCCCACCGAAGTGGACAAGACGCACGTACGGTCGCTGATGCGGCCCGTACACGAGCGCGGCAAGATCGCGTCCTGGATCGCGCCGCCACGGCAGGGCATCAACGGAAAACCGTTCGACTACGAATACGTCCACCTCACCTAGGGCGGGTCGCCGATGTCGTTCAACGCCAGCACCTACCTGCTCGACCGGCACATCGGGAACGGCGACGGCGACCGGCTCGCCCTCACCGGCGTCCGGGGCGAGCTGACCTACGCCGAACTGCACGACCGGGTCCGGCGGACCGCGGGCGGCCTGCGCCGGGCCGGGCTCCTTCCCGAGCAGCGGCTGCTGATGTTCATGGCCGACTCGCCGGAGTTCGTCACGGTCTTCCTGGCCGCGCTGCGGATCGGCGCGATCCCGGTGCCGGTGTCCACGATGATGCGGGCGGGTGGGCTGGCGGCTCTGCTCGACGACTCCCGGGCACCGTTCCTGATCGTGACGCCGGAGTTCGGGGAGCTGGCCGCCCAGGCCGCCGCCGTGCCCATTCTCGAACCCGACGAACTGGCCGCCGGCGACCCCGACGACGCGATCTATCCGACGACCGAGGACTCGCCGGCGTTCTGGCTCTACACCTCGGGCACGACCGGCAAACCCAAGGGCGCGATGCACCGCCACGGCTCGATCCGGGTCGTCTGCGAAACCTACGGCCAGCAGATCCTCGGCATCCGCCGAGACGATCGGTGTCTCTCGGCGGCCAAGGCCTTCTTCGCGTACGGGCTGGGAAACTCCCTGCTGTTCCCGCTGTCGGTGGGCGCGGCCGCCGTACTCGAACCGGCCCCGTCGAAGCCCGACGTGATCGCCGAGCGGGCCCAGAAATACGGCGCCACCCTGTTCTTCGGCGGCCCGACCTTCTTCGCCGGCATGCTCCGCTCCGGGCTCGCCGGCGACGCGCTGGCCGGCGTGCGCCTGGCCGCGTCGGCCGGGGAACCGCTGCCGGCCGAGCTCTACCACCGCTGGACCGGCCACTTCGGCGTCGACATCATCGACGGCATCGGCATGACCGAGATGCTGCACATCTTCCTGTCCAACCGCCCCGGCGCGGTCCGGCCCGGCACGACCGGCGTGGCCGTTCCCGGCTACGACCTGCGGATCCTCGACGAGGCGGGCTACCCGGTCGGCGTCGACGTGCCCGGCACCCTCTTCGTCCGCGGCGACTCGACGGCCACCGGCTACTGGTGCCGCTACGCCGCCTCACGCCAGGTCTTCCAGGGCGAATGGCTCCGCACCGGCGACACCTACGTCCAGGACTCGGACGGCTACTACCGCTGCCTGGGCCGCACCGACGACGTGCTCAAGGTGAGCGGCATGTGGGTCGCCCCGGCCGAGGTCGAGAACCGTCTCCTCGCCCACCCCGGGGTGGCGCAGGCCGTGGTGGTCGCCGCGCCCGACGCCGACGAGCTCGACAAACCGGTCGCCTTCGTCATCCGGGCCGACGGGGACGTCACCGAGGACGAGCTGGTGACCTTCTGCCGCGACGGCATGGAATCCTACAAACGCCCCCGCCGCGTCGTCTTCGTCGCCGAATACCCGACCACCGCGACCGGCAAGGTCCGGCGGGTCGAGCTGCGGGCAACGGCCGCCGACGTCCTCAACAGCTGACCGAGCCGCGGCCCGGTCGGGCTTGGTGGCTGGTCAGACGTTGATCGTTGCCCAGGCGGTCTGGGCGGCGGCCGACCACTCGTCGTGCCGCCGGTGGAACAGCTCGGCGGCCTGGGTGCCCCGCCACGGCTGGGGGAGCAGCTCGGCCGGCAGGACCGGGTCGACCCACGGGAACCGCCGCCACGCGTGCACGAGCCCGGTCAGATCGGCGATCGCGTCTTTTTCCGATTTGTCGGAGAAGTCGGCGGCGAAGGTCTCGTAGCCGTCCTCCAGATCGTCCAGATCCCACGCCTGGCGGGCCATGGACACGTCGTCGTAGCCTTCGACCTGCCGCGCCACGAACACCCGGGCGTCGACCTCGGCCAGGATCTTCCGCGCCTCGGCCACCCGCGACGTGTGCGGGCTGATCCACACCCCCGGCTCCGGGCTGCCGAAACCGGCCCACGTCATGCGGGTGCGCAACCGGTGCCGGGCCGGCCGGTCGGTCTCCGGCACCCGGGCCAGCGCGAGCAGCCACTGCCCGTCCCACCCGCTGGCCGTCCCGGTGAACCCGTAGATCCGCTCGGTGCCCTCGGTCAGCATCTCCTCGGCCGCCGCGGTCAGGCGCCAGCGCGTACGCCGGCCCACCCGCTCCGAGGCCAGCCAGCCGTCGGCGGCGGTGCGCATCAGCGCCTGGCGTACGTTCTTCTCCTCGACCCCCAGCCGAGCGATAGCATCGATCAAAGCCGAGGTCCAGGCCGTGCCGCCGTTAGGCAGCACGAATTCCCCGAGCACCGTGAAGAGCAGCCCGCGCGCGCTCGGCGCCCCGGCGGCGTGCCGGCGCGATATCGTGAGGCCGTCGGTCATGCCCGGATTCTACAGTCCGTTGCCGCGCCTCGATCCGTCTGTAGAATGTGGTGGTGCTGGACGGACGACCGCTGATCGACGTGCACCTGCATCCGGCCCGCCGTGCCTCCCTCAAGCTCGACTGGGCGACCTGGATGCAGGGTTTCACGCCGCCGGCCGGGCTCTACGACGAGGCCGGCGACGTCCGGCCGGCCGCCTTCGACGCCTACCTGGAGAGCGAAGGCGTCGACGCCGCAGTGGCCCTCGCCGAATACAGCCCCCGGGTCACCGGCTGGCAGACCGCCGAGGACATGGCCGCCCTCGCGGCCGCCAACCCCCGCCGCGTCTACTTCGCCGCCAACGTCAACCCCCACCTCCACTACCCGGTGGCCGACGAACTCGAGCGCCAGCTGGCCCTCGGCGCCGTCGCCCTGAAGATCCACCCCGTCCACGCCGGCTTCCCCGCCGACGACCAGGCGATGTATCCGGCGTACGAGATCTGCCAGTCCGCCGGCATCCCGCTCGTCATCCACTTCGGCACGTCGACGTTCCCGGGCGCCCTCAACCGCTTCGCCGACCCGGCCCTGCTCGACCGGGTGCTGTCCGACTTCCGAACCCTCAACATCGTCCTGGCCCACGGCGGCCGCGGCTGGTGGTACGACGCGGCCGCCTTCCTCGCCCTCGCCGACCCGCGCGTCTGGATCGAGCTCTCCGGCCTGCCCCCGTCCCGCCTCCAGACGTATTACGCCAAACACAACTGGGCGCGCCTCACCCGCCGCATGATCTTCGCGACCGACTGGCCCGGCATCCCCGGCATAGCCGCCAACGCCCGCGCGGTCGCCGCCCTCTGCCCCGACGAGGAAACGGCATCCCGCGTCCTGGCCGGCAACGCGATGGAGATCTACCACCTCAAACCGGCCCTCTGAGACGGCGCCCGTTTCCTCCGCAAAGTCAGGGTCATCCCGGATGCCGGGCCCAGTCGGGGCGAGCCATGCTGCGAGAATGCCTGATCAGAACGCACCGGCCCGAGCCACCGTCTTTACCACCCGGCAACTCCTGCTCACCGCCAGCGGCGAGGTCGACGCCACCATCGCCGCCGAGATCGGCACCCTGGCCGACCACAACCTGGGCCCGGAGATCGACATCCTGGTCGTCGACCTGACCGCGGTCACCGCGCTGGACGACCGGGCCGCGGCCGCGCTGATCAACCTGGCCGACCACCTCCGCGCCGCCGGCCTGCCGACCGAGTTCCGCGCGCCCGCCACCACGCATCCGGCCCTGGCCGAGGCCGCCGCCCAGGGCCGCCTCCGCATGAGCTTCCGGGACTGAGCACGCCGGGCCCGCTAGGGCCTCCACTGCCACAGGTCCCGAAGCAGGCAGATCTCCGCGCCGTGGTGGATGACCTCGCGGTGGGCGTGCAGGACAAGCTTGGCCACCGGCGCGTCGGCGAACTCCGGGGGCGAAAGGGCGCCCTGCGGCCGGGCCAGACCCTCCGAGCCGAGCGCGCGCACGTCACGGATCCACGCGTCGTGACCGGCGTCGAGCTGCCGCAGCGCCCCGGCGGCGTCGCCCGCATAGCGGATCGGCGGCCGATCGGCGCGGTGCCGGTCGAAGTGCGGTGCCGATGGCGGCCCGAACACGTCGATCAGATGCGCGAGCCGCCACGCGATCGTCGTCACGGGCGGGCCGGACTGGTCCACCGAGCCGTCGCGGGTCACGGTCCAGCAGCCCGGAACCGGCTGCCAGAAATACTCGTCGTCGGTCAGGCCGTCCAAGCGGGGCCGGAGCTGGTCCACCCAGTGCGACTCGAGCTGGTCGGCGAGTTCGAGGTTCCAGTCGACGGTCACGCGATCTCCTCAACCTCTTTGATCAGGAACCGGCACGGGTCAGCGACGTCGTGGCGGCCGCCGTCGTCGACGAAGGCGTAACGGTCCAGGTAGTGGAAGCCGGTCTCCCGGTAGCCGAGCCGCAGGTAGAGGGACGCGGCGCGCGGATTGCCGTCGTCGACGCCCAGCCCGGTCCGGCGGAAACCACGCCGGGCGGCGAACTGTTCGGCGGCCCGGTGATGCCGGTGCCGATGCCGCGGGACTGGCGGTCGGAGGCCACGGCCAGGCCGTTGACCTCGGGGCAGTCCGGAAACCGGGCCCGCACGTCCGGCTCCTTCGGCCCGTCCCAGAGCACCTCGCCGCAGCCCACCGCGACGCCATCCCACAGCGCGACCAGGAAGGTCGACCCCGGCCGGCGGAATCGCACCTCGTGAAAGCGGTTCGGCCCGCTCGGAAGCTGCTCCTCCAGCGCGGCGACGTCCGGCAGCGTGCACTGCCGGACCTCGAGCCGCCGCAAGTCACCGTCCATGGGGGTGCATGGTAGGGCGTCCGGGCGGCCTTGCGCGGCCGCTGTGGTGTCGCCGACCGCGTCAAGGACGAGCTCGGGCGGTGGCGCCGGAGACGCTTCGGCGGCAGGTCGGAACCGTCGGTCAGGGGTGACGCTGTCGCCCACCGACCCGATCCCGCCGGCTGCCGTCGAGGACCAGGTCACGGGGCCGGCGCCCGCCGCACGGCACCTCGGTGATGCGGCGCAGCGCCGGCGACCGCTCGAAGACCGCGATCGTGTCGGCGCCGCGGTTGGTGACGTAGAGCAGGTCGCCGTCGAGGACGATCGCGCTCGGAAGGTTGCCCTCCGGCTCCTCGGCGATCACGGCGCCGTCCGACACCACGAGCACCGACGAGGAAAGCTCACCCACGACGTACCACCGGGCGGCCGGGCGGTCTCGCCGGTCGCGGTCAGCCGGTAGTGCATCCGTAGGAGCTGACGTGGCCGTCGCCGGTCTCGTTCACCGCGTACAGAAAACGGCGGTGACCGTGACCGCCGGGAACCGCCCGTCTCGGGGGTGTCACAGCCGCTCCAGCTCGAAGAGGTCGGCGTCGTAGACGGCGGTCCATCGGACCGGCAGACCGACCGAGGTCAGGTGGCGCCCGGACGCCTCGAACCCGCCACCGTGCCCGCCGGTGTCCTGACCGGTCAGGCCCGGGTATGGCCGCGCCGCGACGGCGCCCGTGCTGATCCGGGTTCCGACCCGGCGGTAGCGGGCGTTCGGCGGCAGGTCGCGCAGCGGCAGGCGGACGTCTCGGGCCGGCACCCCGCCGCTCCCGTCGAGCCCGGCCGGGTTCCAGGCCAGCACGACCACCCGGTCGCCGAGTGAGTATTGCACCGCGCAGCGCGCCTGGTCGGGGGAGCCGATCCGGTGCACCGAGCCGTGCAGGATCACGTCGCGGACCTGCTTGTAGCGGGCTACCCACGCCGCCGCCTGTTCTCGCTCCTCGGCGCTCCACCGGGCGATGTCGGCGCCGATGCCGAGCACGCCGGCGCTGGCCAGCACGAACCGAAAGGCCAGCGATCGTGGCCGCGGGTCGAACATGCCCGGCGCGTCGGTCACCCACGAGCTCATCAGGTGCGGCGCGTGGGCGGAGAGGAAGCCGTGCTGGATGCGCAGCCGGTCGAGCGGCGCCGTGTTGTCGCTGGGCCACAGCACGTCGGTGCGGGCGGCCATCGCGATGTCAGCCCGGGCGCCTCCGGCCGCGCAGCCTTCGACGATCACCGACGGGTGGGCGGCGCGCAGATGGTCGAGGAGGCGGTAGAGGTTGCGGACGTGCGCGCCGTCCAGATCGGCCGCCGACCGGTCGGCCTCGGTGCGCGGCCGGTTGAAGTCCCACTTCAGATAGCCGATCGGGTAGTCCGTGAGCAGCCGGTCGAGCGTGTCGCGGACGAACTCGTAGACCTCGTCGAGTCCGAGATTGAGCAGGTACTGGTTGCGGATCGTCGACCGCGGGCGGCCGGAATCCTGATAGACCCATTCGGGATGGGCGGCGTAGAGGGCCGACTTCGGGTTGACCATCTCCGGCTCGACCCAGAGGCCGAACTCGAGCCCCCGCCCGCGGATCGCCGCCACGAACGCGTCGAAGCCGTCCGGGAACTTCGCCGGGTCGGGGGTCCAGTCGCCCAGGCCCCCGGTGTCGTCGTGCCGCCCGACGAACCAGCCGTCGTCGACCACGAACGTCTCCACGCCGAGCCCGGCCGCCACGTCGGCGAGCGCCAGCTGCCCGGCGGCGGTGACGTCGAAGGTGGTCGCCTCCCACGAGTTGTAGATGACCCGGCCGGCCGTGGAAAGGCGCTCCCCGGCCAGCGCCTGCTCGTAGGCGTGCCAGTGCCGGGCGAGGTCGTCGCCGGCGTAGACCCCGAGGGCGATCGGCGTCGTGACTGCAGAACCGGGCGCGAGTCGCACCAGGCCGTCGCGTCCCGCGCGCACCCGGGTCAGGCCGGCCGCGTCCACGTCGGCGGTGATCGACCACGATCCGGTCCAGGCGAGCTGGAAACCGTACATCGCGTCGCCGTTGTCGACCGCGAGGTAGGGCGAGAACTGGTGACCGGTCACGCCCTGCGCGCTGCCGATCTCGAACCGCCCGCGTACCAGCGTCGTCGAGCCGGTCGTGAACTCCTGAGCCCACTGCCCGTGCAGGTAGTGCAGGGTCGCGCCGGCCGGCGTCGGCACGCAGAAGGCCGCCGACCCGAGCCGGGTGATCTCCACCGTCTCGTCGCCGCGGTTGCTCACCGTCGCCCAGCGTTCGAGGACGTCGGTGCCCGCGGCGAAGCGCCAGCGCAGCTCGACCTCGATCCCGGTCACGTCGTCGGCGAGGGTGGCCGTCAAGCCGTCGTCCTCGGTCACGGAAAGGAGCCGCCAGGTCAGCCCCTGCCCGGCGACCGACAGATCGGCGCCGAGGAACGGCCGCAACCCGTCCGGCAGGTATTCGGTCGCGGCGACGTCGCCGGGCAGCATGTATTGCACCCGGCCGTGGAAGTCGTAGGGCGACGGGCCGTCGGACACCCCGATCGGCCCCCAGGTGACCAGATCGAGCCGATCGCCGCGGGCCGCCACCGTGTATTCGGTGGTGGCGCCGGTCAGGGTCCACGTGCTCACGCGCGCTCCCGGAAGTCGGCGTTCAGACGGCGTTGCAGGGCGATGTCGTTCCACATCGGATGGTGTGGCGCCGCGTTGGAACAGACCACGGTGCCCACGGCACCGATTTCCCGCGATTTCCGTACGGCGTGGGCGCAGATCTCCGCGCCCACCGGGCCCTCCTCGAAGCCGGCGTGCAGCGGGGTGTATCCGACCCAGCCCTCGCCGAGGACCAGCGGGATCCCGCTGGCCGCGGCGTGATCGGCCGCCACGTCGAGCCAGGTGTCGAGCGTCTGCCGCATCGCCCGCCGGTGCTCGCCGTACCGGTCGTAGAGCCACCGGTCCCACTTGCCGGGATCGCACCAGTCGTGGGTGTAGATCTCCCGGTGCGGGATGATCGTCGCCTCGGACTTCCAGGACGCGGGCGGGTGCCAGTCGTCGAGAAGGGGAGCCCCGTCGCGCAGCAGTTCCGCCCAGGCCCGCTCCTGCGGATAGGGCCGGTCGGTGTCCCGCAGCGCGAACTCGTCGACCAGTTGCTCGAGCACGCCGTAGACGTACGGGTGGAAGACCGCGACGTCGGCGTTGCCCGGCAGGCCCCGCATCTCGCCGACCGGCACCCGGGCGTAGTTGACCGTGACCGGAACGCCCGGCTGCCGTTGCTTGAACCGCTCGATGCCACGCTCGAGGCCCGGCCGCATCCCGACGATGCCTTCGCCCGAGTGGAGTCCGCTGAACTGCACCTCGTTGTGCAGCTCGACGAACGCCACCGCCTCGGTCAGCGACTCGGCCCGCAGCAGGTCGATCAGGGCGGCGTGCGCGTCGGCCAGGGCCACCGGCCGGTCGGCCACCGGCACGGCCTGCAGCGCCCGGTGCCACGCGTCGTCGACCGAGAACGACGGGCTCTGCTGGTATTCCCAGCTCGACACGATCACCCGGCAGTCGTGCCGGCGGGCGGCCCGGAACAGCTCGAGCAGCCGGGCCCGGCCGTCGACCGGGGGCGACTCCGGTACGTCGTACCACCGGGTGCGCTGGCCGTACTCCCCGCCGAGCCCGGCGAAGCGCAGCGCCGACGTGTCGAGGCCGGAGCCGAAGAGCAGGAACGGCATCGCGCAGATCCGCACGGTGTCGTAGCCCCGCTCGACCGCCTGCCGGAACGCCGCGTCCAGATCGTGGAACGGCTGCCCGGGACCGCCGCGGGTGTACCAGGTGAAGTCCCACAGCGTGATGGTCATCGGTCTCATTTGTTCGACCCCATCAGCAGGCCGGAGACGAAGTGCCGCTGGAACGCGAAGAACACGATCGCGGTCGGGATCGCCGCCACCACCGAGGCGGCCGCCACCACACTCCAGTTGCTGGTGTAGCCGCCCTGCAGGTTGAGCAGGGCCGCGGTCACCGGCAACTTGGCCTCGGTGCGCAGCACGGTGATCGACCAGATCAGGTCGTTGAAGATCCAGGTGGTGGCGAGCGCGCCGAGCGCGGCCAGCGACGGCCGGCACAGCGGCATGATGATGCGGGCGTAGATCGAGATCGGACCGGCCCCGTCGATGCGGGCCGCCTCGGTCAGCTCGGCCGGGATCGAGCGCATGAAGCCGTGCAGCACGAAGGTGTAGAAGCCGAGCCCGAACCCGACGTGGATCACGACCAGGGCGAACAGCGTGTCGTAGATGCCGAGCGAGTCCATCACCCGGGAGACCGGGATCAGCAGGATCTGCGGCGGCAACAGGTTGCCGGCCAACATCAACAACAGGATCAACCGGCGCCCGGGGATCGCGTGCCGGCTCAACGCGTACGCCGCCCAGCTCGCCAGAAGCAGGCTGAGCAGCACCGCCGGCACGGTCACCTGGACGCTGATCCAGAGGGACCGGCCCATCTCGCCGGTCGTCAGGGCGGTGCGGAACCCGCTCAAGGTCAACGACTTGGGCCACGCGGCGGTGCCGTTCTGTGCGATGTCGTCGAACGAGCGGAACGCCAGGACCAGCACGAACACCATCGGCGCGATCCAGATGATGGTGAGCGGCGCCATCACCGCGTGGAACGGCCACCGGCGGCGCCCGCGCCGCTGGGCCGGCACGGCCGACTGTTCCTCCACCCGGGCCAGGGTTGTCGCGGCGGTCATCAGAGGGCCTCCTCCTTCGTCGCCCGAACCAGGTACGTGATGATGAAGATCAGGGCGAGCGCGAAGATCACCACGGCGATCGCGGACGCATAACCGAGGTTGAGGAACGTGAAGCCCTGCTCGAACATGTACGTGCTGAGAAGCTCGGACGAGTGGTAGGGCCCGCCCTGGGTCATCGCCCACACGATGTCGAAGGTGCGCAGCGAGTCGATCACCGTGACCGCGAAGATCACCGTGTTGACCCCCCGCAGCTGCGGCCACGTCACGAAGCGGAACCGCTGCCACGCGCTCGCCCCGTCGACCGCCGACGCGTCGTCGAGCGTCGGGTCGGTGCTCTTCAACCCGGCCAGATAGAGCACCATGATGTAGCCGACCTGGCGCCAGACCGCGGCCACCAGCACCGCATAGAGCGCCGTGTGGGGGTCGGCCAGCCACTGCTTCTCGAGGCCGTGCAGCCCGACCGCCCCGAGCAGCGTGTTGATCGTGCCGTCGGGCTGGTATTGCACCCGCCAGAACAGGCCGGTCACCGCCAGCGAGAACACCATCGGCAGGTAGATCGCGCTGCGGTAGAGCCCGACGCCGCGGCGGGGCTTGTTGAGCGCCACCGCCAGCGCCAGGCCGCCGAGCACCGACAGGCCGCCGAACCCGACCACCCAGATGACGTTGTTCTTCAGCGCGCCGAGGAACACGTCGTCGGAGGCGAGGTCGCGGAAGTTGGCCAGCCCGACCGGTTTGGCCGCGCCGAGCCCGTTCCACTTGGTCAGCGACAGGTAGAAGCTGTTCAGCGCCGGCCAGAACACCATGCCGACCTCGACCACCGCCGGGATCAGGAGGAACAGCCAGACGACCGGCGGCACCTTGCGGAAGCGCGCCCGCCGGCTCGGCGCAGCCACTGTGGTCACGACGCGAGGACCTTCTTCGCGGACGCCTGCCAGTCGGACAGGATCTTGTTGACGTCACCGGGCTGGTCGAGGAACTTGGTCAGCGCGGTGTCGGCGGTCGTCTGCAGTTCGTCGCTGGAGTCGCGGTTGAAGAACTGGGTGATGTCCTTGGCCCCGTGGAGCAGCTGGATGCCCTTCTGGACCAGCGGCGAGAACTTGGTGGTGTCCACCTTGTCGGAGGTGGGCAGGTTGGACGACTTGGACAGCGTGATGAACTGCTGCTGGGCGTCGGGCGAGGCGAGGTAGGTCAGGAGGTCCTTCGCGCCCTGCGGGTTCTTCGACTTGGCGCTGGCGAAGAAGCCGTCGGTCGGGCCCTCCTCGGCCACCGGCACGCTCGGGTCGATGATCGGCACCTGGAAGAAGTCGAGGTCGTCGCCGACGTCGGACGGCACCGCGCTGGTGATGAACGCTCCCACCAGATACATCCCGGTCTTCTTGGACGCCAGCGGGGTGACGGCGTCCTGCCAGGAGTAGGACCGGCCCTTGGGGTCGATGAACTCGAGGATCTGCTTGTAGTGGTCCATCACGGCCTTGACCTCGGGCCCGTCGAACGGGTGCTTGCCGGCCAGCAGGTCGCGGTGGAACTGGGCGCCGTTGATGCGCAGGTTGAGGTAGTCGAACCAGCCGGAGGCGACCCACGGGGTCGAGCCGGTGCCCATCGTGATCGGCGGGACGCCCTTGCTCTTGATCGTCTTGCAGACCTGGATGAACTGGTCCCACGTGGTCGGGACCTGCACGCCCCACTCCTGGAAGGCCGACTTCCGGTAGAACAGGCCCCACCAGTAGTAACTCGTCGGCACGAAGATCTGCTTGCCGCCGGCCGTCGACAGGTCGCGGAGGGCGGGGGAGAAGTTGGCGCAGGGCCCGCTGCCGGTCCACAGATCGGAGACGTCGAGCAGGAAGCCCTTGCTCGCGTAGTCACGGGCGACTGACCCCGCGTACCACGTCAGGACGTCGGGCGGGTTGCCCGAGTTGAGATATGTGGGCAGCTGGGCCCGGAAGGTCTCGATGGCGATGGTGTTGAGGGTCGTCTTGTTCTTGGTGTAGCCCTGGACCACCTTCGTCAGCGCCGCCTTGGGGTCGGCGTCGGACAGCGACGACTGCAGCGTCAGGGTGGAGGAGGACGCGCCGCCGGAAGAGCTGTCGTCACTCCCGGTAGCGCACGCGCCGAGCAGGCCGGCGACGCCGAGGCCGCCGACCCCGGCGAGGAACCCCCGGCGACTGAGGGGAGCAGAAATCATGCTGTGCCTCCTGGGTCGTGTTTCCAAGAGGTTGCATCACGGTTCTCGGCCTGTCAACATATCTTCGTAATTAATGGTTAGTCATGAGGTCGGAGGCTAGCGCATGCACCAGCGTTTCGCAGGTCGCACCGCAGTTGTCACCGGAGCGGCGGGTGGCATCGGAGCCGCCTGCGCGGTCCGCCTGGCCGCCGAGGGTGCCGCCGTGGTGCTCGCCGACGTGCGCCCGGCCGACGACGTGGCCAAGCAGATCATCGATGCCGGGGGCCGTGCGCTGGCGGTCGTGGCCGACGCCTCCAGCGAGGACGACTGGGCTCGGCTGGCCACTACGGCGCGTGATGAGCTCGGCCCGGTCGGCGTGCTGGTCAGCAACGCCTACACGGTCGAGGTCG
This sequence comes from Actinoplanes sp. NPDC051411, assembly GCF_040682075.1. Classification (NCBI taxonomy): domain Bacteria; kingdom Bacillati; phylum Actinomycetota; class Actinomycetes; order Micromonosporales; family Micromonosporaceae; genus Actinoplanes; species Actinoplanes sp. NPDC051411. Next base: position 53,204 of record NZ_JBFBAD010000070.1, read on the forward strand.
CGCCGGCCGACCAGACCACTCTGGCCTCCTGGGAGCGCCAGATCGCGGTCAGCCTGACCGGCACGTTCCTCGGCGTGAAGGCGCTGCTGCCCGATCTCACCGCCAACCAGGGCAGCGTGGTCGTGGTCTCGTCGGTGCACGCGCTGATCGGACTCCCCGGCCGCCCGGCCTACGCGGCGGCCAAGGGCGGCCTGGTCGCGCTGGCCCGCCAACTGGCGGTCGAGTACGGTCCCGCGCTGCGGGTCAACACCGTCCTGCCCGGACCGGTCATGACGGCGGCCTGGGATCCGGTGTCCGAGGAGGACCGTGCGCGCAGCGTCGCCGAGACGGTCGCCCGCCGGTTCGGCACCCCGGCCGAGGTGGCCGCCGCGATGGCGTTCCTGGCCTCCGCCGAGGCCGCCTTCGTCACCGGCACGAGCCTGGTGGTCGACGGCGGCTGGACGGCGGTGAAGTCCTCGGCATGACTCAGCGTGGTGTGAGCGAACAACGGGGCGACCTAGGGGAGACGCAATGCAGCAGTACTCGGCACGCGGCGTGCACGGCCAGACGGTGGAGGTCCTCGCCCAGCGGATTCTGACCGGCCAGCTGTCCGAGGGCGCGACCCTCGACCTGACCGGCCTCCAGGCCGAGTTCGACGTGAGCCTCACCGTGCTGCGCGAGGCACTGCGGGTGCTGGCCGCCAAGGGGCTGGTCGACGCGCGGCCCAAACGCGGCACGTTCGTCCGCCCGCGTGGTGACTGGAGCCTGCTCGACGCCGACGTGCTGCGCTGGCATTTCGCCCGCTCGCAGGTGCCCGGCCTCTTCGACGACCTGCACGAGCTGCGCGCGATCGTCGAGCCCGGCGCGGCCAGCCTGGCCGCCGCCCGGGCCACCGGCGACGACCTGGCCGCGCTCGACGCCGCGCTCGACGCGATGTCCACCGCGGGCAGCGACGCGGTCGACGCGGTCGCCGCCGACCTCGCGTTCCACCGGGCGCTGCTGGCCGCCACCCACAACGAGCTCGTCCAGCGCATGGAAGTGGTGATCGAGACCGGGCTGGCCGAGCGCGACCGCATGGTCCACGGCGCCGGCGGCCCCCGAGACCCCGTGCCCAGCCACAAGGCCGTGGTGGACGCGATCCGGCGACACAACCCCGCCCAGGCCGCCCGCGCCATGGGCGAACTGCTCGACCAGGCGATCGAGGACGTGGCCCGGCTCGAGTGGCCCCACCGAAAGGACCCCGCGTGAAGATCGATCGCATTGAGACCTTCCTGGTGGCGCCCCGCTGGCTGTTCTGCCGCGTGGCCACCGACGAGGGCCTGGTGGGCTGGGGCGAGCCGGTCGTCGAGGGACGCGCCGAGGTCGTCCGGGCCGCGGTCGACGTGCTGGCCGAATACCTGATCGGTGAGGATCCGCTGCGCATCGAGCACCACTGGCAGATCATGACCAAGGGCGGCTTCTACCGGGGCGGCCCGATCCTCTCGAGCGCGGTCGCCGGCCTCGACCAGGCGCTGTGGGACATCGCCGGCCAGGCCTACGGAGCACCCGTGCACGCCCTGCTCGGCGGTCCGGTGCGCGACCGGGCCCGGGTCTACGCCTGGGTCGGCGGCGACGAGCCGGGCGAGATCGCCGAGGCGGTCGCTGAGCACGTCGCGGCCGGCATGACCGCGGTCAAGATGAACGCGAGCGGCCGCCTCTCCCCGGTGCCGACCGTGGCCGAGATCAACGCCGTCGTCGAGCGGCTCGCCGCCGCCCGCGAGGTGCTCGGCGACGACCGCGACGTGGCGATCGACCTGCACGGCCGGTCCAGCCTGCCGGCCGCCCGCATGATCCTGCCCGCGGTCGCCCCGTTCAGCCCGCTGCTGGTCGAGGAGCCGCTCGTCCCCGAGCAGACCCACCTGCTGGGCGACCTGGTGCGCTGCACGTCGGTGCCGGTCGCAACCGGCGAGCGCCTCTACGACCGGGCCGGCTTCCTGCCCGCCCTGCAGGCCGGGGTCGGCGTGGTGCAGCCCGACCTCTCGCACGCCGGGGGGATCTCCGAGGTCCGCCGCATCGCGGCGCTGGCCGAGACGTACGGCGCGTTGTTCGCCCCGCACTGCCCGCTCGGGCCGATCGCGCTGGCCGCCAGCCTGCAGGTCGCGTTCGCCACGCCCAACTTCCTGATCCAGGAGCAGAGCATGGGCATCCACTACCACCGGGGCAGCGCCGACCTGCTCGACTACGTGACCGACACCGCCCCGCTGCAGATCGTCGACGGCCACATCGCCCGCTCCGACGCGCCCGGCCTGGGCATCACGGTCGACGAGCAGGCCGTGCGCCGGGCCGACGCCGGCGGCCACGCCTGGCGCAACCCGGTCTGGCGCCACGAAGACGGGTCGTTCGCCGAATGGTGACCGTGAGGACCGACCCGGCACGCGGAGGCCGGTGGACGTCATTGCGCGCGGGCGATCGCGAGTGGTTGTGGCACCGGGTCGAGCCCGCTCGCCTGACGGTCCAGCCCGGTGACTCGTTCGCCGACGCGGGCGGCCTGGAGGAGTGCATCCCGACCGTACGCGGAAAGCCCGACCACGGCGAAGCGTGGTCGCGCCGCTGGCTGTCGCTCGGTCCGGACGCCGCGCGGGTTGATGCCGACGAGTTCACGCTCTACCGGGTGTTTCACACCGACGATGAGGCGCTGGTCGTGTCCTACCGGCTGACCGCGTCGCCGGGCTGGCCGTTCGTCTGGGCCGCGCACGCCCTGCTCGACCTCTCGCCGTCGGCCGTGCTCGAAGCGCCGGCCGGCACGGTGACCCGCGTCGACGACGGTTCGGTCGAGGCCTGGCCCACCCCGCTCGCGTCGCTCGGACCCGACGACGGCAGCGCGACCGGCGCGATCCTGATCGACTGCCCGCAGGTGACCGTGGCCGACGGCGAACGGCTGACCTTCACGCTCGAGGCGCCCGGGCAGCCGGTGTCGGTCGCGCTCTGGCGCAACCTGCGCGGATGGCCGGCGGCCGGGCCTTACCGCAGCATCGGCGTCGAGCCCATGCTGGGCCGGGTCTTCGACCGCGCCGAGGCGGGGCCGGGTGACGCCGCGATCGTGCCGCCGTCGGGCGTCCTCGAATGGCAGCTGCGGGTGACCAGCGCATGACGACGCATAACGAGCAGCTGCCGGTGGCCGCCGCATGACCGCGCACCTCGAGGTCGCGCCGGCGCCCGACGTCGTCTGTGTGGGGGAGTCGATGGCCCTCGTCACGCCCGACCCGCCGGCGCCGCTGGCCGGAGGCGGGCCGATGCGGCTGGAGGTGGCCGGGGCCGAGTCCACGGTGGCGTGCTACCTGGCCCAGCTGGGCGTGCGGACGGCGTGGGTGAGCCGGGTCGGCGCCGATCCGCTCGGCGACCTGATCCGCTCGGCGATCGGCCGGTGGGGCGTCGACACCTCGGCGGTGACCGTCGATCCCGGCGCGCCGACCGGCGTGTTCTTCAAGGACCCCGGGCCGGGGGAGCCGGGTCGGCCGCACGCCGGCGAACGACCGGCCGCCGCCACGCGGGTCTACTACTACCGGGGCGGGTCGGCTGCCTCGCGGCTCGGGCCGGAGAGTCCGGTGCCGCCGGCCGCGCTCACCCACCTCAGCGGGATCACGCCGGCGCTCTCCGCTTCGTGTGCCGCGCTGGTCGAGCACCTGCTGGGCGGGCGCCGGTGCAGCTTCGACGTGAACTACCGGCCGGGCCTGTGGCCGGTCGACCGGGCGGCGCCGGTACTGCGCGACCTGGCCATGCGCGCCGAGATCGTCTTCGTCGGGCTCGACGAGGCGCAGACGCTGTGGGGAGTCTCGGCCCCGGACGACGTCCGGGCCCTGCTGGCGGGCCCGTCGACGCTGGTCGTGAAGGACGGCTCGGCCGGGGCGACCTCGTTCCATCCGGGCGGCGTCGAGTTCGTCGCCACCCCACCGGTCGAGGTGGTCGAGCCGGTAGGGGCGGGCGACGCCTTCGCGGCCGGCTATCTCGCCGGGCTGCTGCGTGGACTTCCCGAGGCCGGCCGGTTGACGCTCGGTCACCGCGTGGCCGCCGCCGCGCTCGGCGTGCCCGGCGACGTGGCCGCACTCGGCCGCCGCGGCTCAGCATCCCTCTCCCCGGAAGGCAACTCGCTATGACGTTCGATGACATCCTGGCCGGGCAGCGGGTGATGGCGATCCTGCGCGGGCTGCCGGCCGACGAGACGGTCACGGTCGCCGGAAACCTGTGGGACGCCGGCGTCACCGTCCTCGAAGTGCCGATCGGCTCGCCCGGCGCGGTTCCCGCGCTGAAGGCCGCCGTCGACGCCGCGAAGGAACGTGGCCTGCGGGTCGGCGCCGGCACCGTGATCACGGCCGACCAGGTGCGGGCGGCCGCCGAGGCGGGCGCGCAATACACCGTCGCGCCCGGGTTCGACCCGCTCGTGCTCGCGGCCAGCCTCGCCGCCGGACTGCCGCATCTGCCCGGCGTCGGCACCGCGAGCGAGGTGCAGCGGGCCTGGCTGGCCGGCTGCCGCTGGCTCAAGGCGTTTCCGGCCGCCGCCCTGGGGCCGGCC